>ONAK01000133.1 GCA_900315765.1 uncultured Prevotella sp.
TGGTAGCAAGATTCTGCGCTAACTTCCAAATATTGAATAGGAAAAATAGGACATTTTAACAATATGGGTTCGTAATTACCTTGAGCCAACAGGGATACTTCTTGGCCGTGGCCAAGACTCTATATTATAATCAATATAGTTTGTTTTTGTCTTTTTCCTTTGCAGTTCTACTGATTTTGTTGTATCTTTGCAGCCATTAAGGGAAGTCTTTGGTGCTATCCACCAGTTTTGTACTATCTCGTGTGGCTGTGTCTCGAGGCTCAGCCACTTTTGTTAGAAATCCCTTGTCTCATCGTATTCCTCCCCGCTTTTCCAAAGTGAGTATATAAGTAGCAGCATCTTACGCATAATAGCCGTAACACCTATCATTTTGCTGTCAGGATGCTTATCACATATCTTCATATACGTATGAGTCATTTGCCTGTTGCAGTATGCTGCGCTCAAGGCAGGCATATAGAGAGCAGCCCGAATATAAGCATTTCCTTTCTTGGAGATTTTGTGCTTAGGGTCATCCTTACCAGATTGCCTTGCCACTACGTCAAGTCCAGCAAAACTAGTGAGCTGCTTACGATTGTTAATGAGATAGAATCCCTGCGTCTCTGCTACGATGCATGTCACTGTGCCAGTTCTTATACCTTTGGCTGAAGTTATACGCCTTATCCTAGCTTCCAGTTCTTTGTCCTGGGCGACTTTCGTGGCAATCGCCTGCTCAGTCTTTTCCAACTGTTTATCTATGGAATCCAGCAGTTTCTCGTAGCTTTTTCGTACTTCTTTCGAAGCACTCTCCATATGATCTACAGCCTCTATGTGATTTCTTAACTGAGTCTGCATCTTAATAAGCGATGCCCTAAGACGTGTCAGTTGACGCAATTCGCGATAAATAGGTTTGGGAGGCTCCCATGGACGAAGTTTGCGATTTGCGCACCCCAAAAGTGCCAGACAGCGTGCATCCATTGCATCTGTCTTGGTCTTGATGCCCTCGTACTCGCAAAACTTGCGGGCTTTGTTGGGCAGTACCACATAGATTGTCAATCCAATCTTGTTCAGGTGATAGGCTAGCGGCTCATAATAACTACCCGTAGGCTCCATCAGATAAGTTAGAGGGAAACCCTTCTGTGCCTCTCTACGGCTCCATTTTACCATCTGGTTGAAACCTGTTCTGGTGTTAGTAAAATCGATACTCTCGGTGTGGCAGCCCACATCACTGGCAATGTCGTACATGTACAGGCATGCTGTGAACTTGTCCTTTGAGATGTCAATTCCCACGCACTGCCTAAAGTACTTGTCAAGTGTCATCTGTGAATTTGGCTTCATCTTGATAACTGTTTAAAGGGTTAATAACTCTAGTTATAGATTATAGCCAAAATCTTCCTCGACTTCACTCTTAGTGCTTACATTTAGAACATTATCTATAATCTGGTGCAAAGGTAAGAGCCAGCATAGCTGGAGCGGCCGCTTGGTTTCATAAGCATAGCGCCCATCACTCGATTGAGTGGTGGGCGATTAGTTATATTAGAAGCATGCTACGTAGTTTACAATGGCGAAGCTGTTGTTGTAAACGCTATGGAGCAGACTCGTAGAGAAATAGAATTCGTAATAAACGAATTAAAGCCGTAGGTACTCGACCTTCGGCTTTATTATAGCGACGGTTGCGGAGCTTGATGTAATCGCGCCTATATGCAACTCTCATCTGGGTGCAAAGATAAGAGCTTTTTCGTGAAACTTCCAAATATATTTCCAAAAATCTATAAAAATCCACACTACACTCCGCCAGTAGCCAAGCATGCTGCAACAAGTGGTGATAAGTTTATCATCCCATATTTCCGTCCTCCTTATTTTATATAATTATTGGTTAATAGATAATAATTTCTCAATTATTATATGTCTTTCCGAAAAAAAGTTGGAGTTCCCACAAGAAATTGGATAATTTTGAGTAATTTTGCGCCAGTTAAAAACGTGTGTAATGAATAATGTCACCATGATGAATTATAATAAAGGAAAGAAACTGCTTTCAGAAAGATTCTACCTGACATGGGCAGGAGAACAGATGAGTTGGACGGTACGAATGACGATGAAGATGCGAGATGTCGTTGACGGCGACTTGTTGCGTCAGGCTGTAGAATCAACGCGCCTGCGGTATCCATACTATCAAGTGAAGCTCGGCATGAGGAAAGATGCTGAAGGCACGGAATATTTTGTGTATGAAGACAACAGCGAGCCGTGGGTAGTCAGCGAAGGGGAAAAACCAGTGAGACTGATTGGCCCGGAGTCGAACAACCATCTGCTGGCCTTCTGCTGCTGGGGCGACTGCATCGCTATCGATTTCTTCCACTGCCTGACTGACGGCACTGGAGCCTATAACATCCTACGCACCTTGCTCTATGAATATTCCCGCCGTCGCTATGACGCGACACTGGAAAGGGGTATGGCGAACATTCGTGTGTCAGGTGACACTATTAGTTCAGAGGAATGGGAAGACCCTGCTGCACTGGCTAAGCCCGACCAACTGAACCCGCTACCCCTTCCGGAACGTCTGCGCTGCATCAATCTGACCACACAGGCAAAGGTGGCGGTAAGTGAGGACGTGGAAACTGTCAACATCCTTGTTGAAGAGCAAGAGATGATGAGGTATGTGACCTCAGGCGACACATCGCCCGCTACGCTCATTTCGCTGCTGCTCGTACGTGCCATTGCCCGTCTGCATCCCGACTTGACGGAAGGAGTGCCGATGGTGGCACTGGCCATCAACCAACGTCCCGCACTGGGTTGTCCGCAGGCCGGCCAATCGATGGCAGCATCGCTCCGCCTGACCCTGAACAATGAGATGAGAGGGATGGATATTGAAAAGCAGCAGACCATATTCCGAGGCATGGTGGCCCTGCAGTCGAACGAAGACAACGTCATTGAGAATTTCTGGCAAACTCAGCATACGCAAGACATGTTCGAAAAGATTCCCACCCTTGAGGGGCGCCATCAGGCAATGGCCAAAGCCTACAGTGTCGCAACATCAGCAGCCACAACCTGTGTCAGTTACGTCGGCAAGGCTAATCTGGGTGCTGCCGAACAATACGTCAGCGAGATGTACACAGAGGTCTATACGCCGTATGCTCTCACCATTGAGATGAGTGCCGTGGGCGGCACGTTCTGTATCAGCCTAATGCAGCGGTTTGCAGATGATACATATCTCGAAGCCTTTCTCGACGAATTCCGCCAGATAGGTCTGCCCTATCGTATGGCTACTCGCCATACGATGACGGTGGCACCAATAGCAAACTATCGGGAAACAGCCGTGAACCTTGCATAGACAATCTGCAACCGTTATGTCATCTTTTCCCATCTTGTCATCTCGACCTTCCTTCCTCTCCTTTGTCATCTCGACCTTCCTTCCTCTCCTTTGTCATCTCGACCAAGCGTTAGCGCGTGGAGAGATCTCCTTAAGCAGGGCAACGCCCTGCAAATTGAGATGTCTCGACTACGCTCGACATGACAGGGCGGTGGGTGGGCGATTTTTTATCAATGAGATGTGGCAGGAATACTACGACAAAATGAGCGACGCGAGAGTGGATATTACAAGACTGATGATGCAAGAACATACCAAGATTTATTCGAATCGCGACGCTGGATGTATCCCTTTTCTTGCACATCCAGCAGGTTTTAGTTTCTTCTTAATATTGGGTAAACTATTCTGTAATAAGAGTTTTTGTAATCATGGTCTTTTATCTTGAACCATCCGTTTATTTTAGGGTATATATGAGAACCATCTGAGCATGCTACTATGAAAGCAAGCAAAGCCACAAGCCCCAATACCTTATAAATATATACGCCTCTTTTCATACAATTATGGTTTTCCTATTATTTCTGCAGGTTTAAACTCTGTGGTGTTGGTTGCTGCGTGGTGAATGATGTAACC
>ONAK01000073.1 GCA_900315765.1 uncultured Prevotella sp.
CCAGAAGAAACCCGTCTGGGCGAATGTGCCAGCGTACTTACCAAACCATGTGGTTACGCGAGCCTCGTTGGGCTCCAACTGCATGTGACCACACCACATAATGATATTAACGATGACCATCAGTCCGCATAGTCCCAGCAGCCAACCACCCTGCGAACCACCAGTAGCATCGAGCATAATGATGCTCTGAACGATACCAACAATCGTCAGAATCAGAACTGCGAGATTTACAAACAGCATCAAGAATCCATTCATCACTGAGCCCTTAAACATAAACTCTTTTGTCTCCATAATCTTAATTGTGTAATTGGTTATTGATTTTATTAATTGATATCATTTTGATATCGCAAAGATATGTACTATTTTTGAATTGACAATGACTTCTCATAAAATATTAACCATATTTAACCATCAACCAACACCCAACACCCACCAACTATCACCCAAAATTCGTACCTTTGCACCCATGAACATCAAAGAGATTGAAAATAAGCGCATTGCAGTGCTGCTTTCAGGCGGTGTAGACAGCAGTGTTGTCGTATATGAGTTTGCTCATATGGGACTTCATCCGGATTGTTTCTACATTAAGATAGGTCCTGAAGAGCAGGAGGAGTGGGACTGCTCATCAGAGGAGGACCTCGAAATGGCTACGGCTGTATCGCACAAGTATGATTGCAAACTGGAGGTGATAGACTGTCACAAGGAATACTGGGATCAGGTGACCAAGTACACCATGGACAAAGTAAAGGCAGGTCTGACTCCTAACCCTGATGTGATGTGCAATCGACTGATAAAGTTTGGTGCATTCGATGAAAAGCGTGGGCACGACTACGACCTGATTGCTACTGGGCACTACGCCATGACAGAAACAGACGAGAATGGCGACAAGTGGCTCTGCACCAGTCCTGACCCAGTGAAGGACCAGACTGACTTTCTGGCTCAGATAGCCGACTGGCAGTTGAAGAAGGCGCTATTCCCCATTGGGCATTACGTAAAGGATGAGGTGCGAGTGATAGCTGAGCGCGAGCACTTGGTAAACGCCAAGCGCAAGGACTCGCAGGGTATCTGTTTTCTTGGAAAGATTAACTATAACGACTATATCCGCCGCTATCTGGGCGAACAGCCTGGCGATGTAATCGAACTCGAAACTGGCAAGCGCATTGGCGAGCACAAGGGTTTGTGGTTCCACACCATTGGTCAGCGCAAGGGCATGGGCTTTGGTGGCGGACCGTGGTTTGTGGTAAAGAAAGATGTAGCAAACAATATATTATATGTATCGCACGGCTACGACCCTGAGACTGCCTACAAGCAGGACTTCCCTGTTAAGGATTTCCACTTCCTTACCAAGGAGCTACAGCCCACAGAGGTTACATTCAAGATTCGCCACACACCAGAGTATCACCCTGCTACACTGGAGTGGACAAGTTCTTATGAGTTCATCGTACACTCCAAGGACAAGATACACGGCGTGGCTCCAGGTCAGTTCTGCGTCATCTACGACCAGAACCATCACCACTGCTTAGGCTCAGGTGAGATTACGATATAAAAAGAATCCCCGCCAGGTGGCGAGGATTTTTTATTCTAGTAGGCTGCACGATATTTGCCCTCATCCTTATCCTCAAGCATTGAGAGATAGGACTGATAGCGACTTTCGGCTATATAATGGTCTTCGAGTGCCTTTAGCACGGCGCAACCAGGCTCATGGGTATGAGTACAATTAGAGAATTTGCAATCCTGCGAGAAATGGAATATCTCCTTGAAATAGCTGGTAAGTTCCTCTGGCTCCATATCGAAGGTTCCAAAACCTTTTATGCCTGGCGTGTCGATGAGGAAACCAGGTGTTGGGTGCTGGGTGATGGGCGATAGTGGTATCATCTCAGAGAAAGTGGTGGTGTGCTGACCTGTGTTATGGGCATCGCTGATCTCAGAGGTGCGCAGATTAGCATCAGGCACCAGACGATTGATGAGCGTTGACTTGCCCACACCACTATTGCCACTAAGCAGGGTTATCTTATCCTTAAGCAGTGGGCGCAGAGCCTCTACCCCATCGCCAGTCTCAGCAGAAATCTGATAGCACTCGTAACCAATGGTCTGATACAGGTTTATCATCGCCTCCTGATAGCGATGCATATCTTCATCGAGCAAGTCAGTCTTATTAAACACCAAGATGACTGGCACTCTATAAGCCTCGGCCGAAGCCAGGAAGCGATCGATGAAAGTGGTGGATGTCTGAGGATTTGCCACTGTTACCACCAGAATAGCCTGATCAACATTAGCCGCTATGATATGACTCTGTTTTGAGAGATTGATACTCTTGCGGATAATGTAGTTTCTACGATCCTCTATCTCTGTGATAAAAGCCGTTCCCTCGTTGTTAGGCACAATCTGCACCCTGTCGCCCACAGCCACAGGATTGGTGCTACGAATACCCTTCAGACGGAAGTTTCCCTTTATCTTACAATCAATCAGCTGGCCATCGTCTGTTAAGACGGTGTACCAGCTGCCTGTGTTCTTAATAACAAGTCCGTGCATTTATACGGTCATAATCTCTTTGTTCTTAGCTGCAATCAGCTCATCAATCTTCTTGATAAACTTGTCGTGCAACTTCTGCAGATCGTTCTCTGCATCCTTCTCAAGGTCCTCAGAGAGTCCGTCCTTGATGGCCTTCTTAAGTTTATCCTTTACATCGCCACGAACGTTACGAACCTCCACCTTTGCCTTCTCAGCAATCTTGTTGCACTGCTTGGTAAGGTCGCGACGGCGCTCCTCTGTAGGAACGGGGATGTTAAGACGGATAATCTCACCATTGTTCTCAGGAGTGATACCAACATCACTATCCATGATAGCCTTTTCGATATTACGAATCTCCTTGCGATCCCAAGGCTTGATGGCGATGGTACGAGGATCAGGAACACTCACATTGGCAACCTGATTCAGAGGTACCTTACTGCCATAAACCTCTACACGAACGCCATCGAGAATAGCCACATTGGCGCGGCCTGCACGAATGCGATTCAGCTCGTCCTCTAGGAACATTGCTGCCATCTCCATGCGCTCTTCGCTCTTGCTTAAAATTTCTTTTACGTCAACCATTTTGTTTAATTTTAGTCATTTTCTGATGACAAAAGTAAGGTTTTTCCGCGAAACTTCCAAATAATTGTGTTTTTTTCGTTCAAAAATTTTGTTATTTTCTCAAATTTAGCTAACTTTGCGGATGTTTACTACCATTCTTTAAAAACATTTAATGCTTATAGTTACTAACCACATATACATTTATTTGATAGCGGTACTTGTTATTTCCGCTATCGCGATGGTAGTATACAACCGACTTACCTACTACAAAGAAAAGAGGGTGACGCGCAAGGTGCAGAGACTGAACGCCCAGCTTACTCTGATTATGGATGCCAACAAAACAGATGCCTGGACATATAATACCAAGAAAAATCAATTTAAAGCCATTTCGAAAGAGAATCTTACAGAAACCTTCTATACCCCATTCGAGTTCTCGCAGCTTTACGACCGCGAAGACTTCAAGCAGGTAGTGAAGGCCATAGAAAACATTCAGAACAGAGAACAGATTGCAGAAACGCTGACTGTAAAAGGAGCGCCTGCTGAAGATGACAGCAGTAAGATATACGAGATGAGCCTGACCGTATTGCGAAGAAACAAGCAAGACCAGCCAATAGAGATTCTGGGCACCCAGAGAGATGTGACCAAAGAAAAGAAACTGGCTGAGGACGAAAAGAACCTGATGCTGAAATTCCATACAGTGTTCAACTCGTCGCTGATTGACATGATATATTACAATGCTGACGGCTATCTGACAGAACTGAACGAGAAGGCATGCGAAACATTTGGAGTAAAGACCCCAGAAACGCTGTTGAAGCGCAAGATAAAAATGACGGATATTCCATCGTATAGGGAGTTCGACATAAAAACACTGGAGCACACTCAGCTATCGTCGATAACAGACATCACCCATGTCAAGAAATCAGACGAGCGAGTGCCAGAGATTACACGTGAAGGAAAAATCTACTATGAGGTGATGCTGGAGCCTATTCACGACATACACAACCAGTCGCTTGGTGTAATAGCTGCAGGGCACGACATCACAGAGATGGTGGTATCGCACCACAGACAGAAAGAGTCGGCCAGAATGATGGAAGAACGCGCCAAGGCTTTGAAGCAATACATTGACGATTTGAATTATACACTGAAGATAAGTGATGCACGACTGACTAACTACTACCCTGCCACCCACACGCTCGACATTCTGAGCGACATTACTGGCGAGGGAACACATCTCAGTCAGCTCAAAGCCGTAGCCATGATTCATCCTGACGACAGGAAGCGCGCCAAGTTGCTGCTGACGAAGATGGACAGGCTCTATGAGAGTACCATTTCAGAGACGCTGCACACCAAACTCAGAGATCACAATGGGCGCGACATCTATCTTACCTTCAGCATGATGCCAATCACAGATAAGGAAGGAAAGGTTACCCACTATTTTGGCCTGTGCAGAAACGAAACAGAGATGGCACATGTAGAGAAGCATCTGCAAGAGGAGTCAGCCAAGGCGCAAGAGGAAGAGCAGCTGAAGAATGCATTCCTGCTGAACATGAGCTACGAGCTGCGAGTGCCGTTGCACGCTGTAATAGGATTTGCTGAGTTGTTTAAAAGAGAACACAGTCGTGAAGACGAGCCCATATTTGCCAGGGAAATCAAAAAGAACACCGACATTCTATTGGACCTGATTAACGACATCCTGTTTATATCACGCCTCGATGCACACATGATTGAATATCATTACGAGAAGTGCGACTTTGCATCGCTATTTGAAGGATGGTGCCACCAAGGTTGGAGCGAGGCAAGCGAGAACCTAAAACAGATAACAGAAAACTCATACAACTCGATGCTGGTAAAGATCGACCCTCAGCATCTGGGCATAGCCATACAGAAACTATGTGGTTATTCTGCCCGTACCACTAAAGCCGGTTCGCTGAAAGCAAGATACGAATACCTGCACGACGAGTTGATCATCATAGTAGAAGATACAAGCCAAGGCATAGAGTTTGAAGAAGTACCTAAGATATTCAACCGTTTCATGGGCGATGCTAAGACCAAACGTATTGGTACAGGACTTGATCTGCCTATAGTGAAAGAGCTGGTAGAGCAGATGGGAGGAACCATCGACGTTCTGTCAGAGCCAGGCAAGGGTAGCACATTCTTTATGAGCATACCTTGCGAGTTGACAACTTTTGAGAAAAAATAACAGAGCATGCAGATATTGATAGTTATAATAACCCTGATGGTCATTATCATAGGACTGATACTGAACCGAATCACCCTCTACAGTATACGAAAGAATACTGAGAGAGCCAAGGATATAGCTACCATCATGCAGCACACTCTGAACGAGAACAACTATGTGATACGTCTGAACCTGAAGACCAGACTGGCAAGCAACCTGTTTGGAAACTTTCTGTCAGGTGATGGCATTTCCTATGACGAGAGTCTGGATTATATCCATCCTGACGACAAGCATATTTACATGGCGTTTATGAATCGACTGGTAAAGGGTGCCAAAGCAGCAGAGTGCACCTTCAGATGGGACAGAAGCACCAAGGAGCACAAGCACGACTGGCGATATCTGCGCGATGTGGGTATTGTGGAATTTGACGCAGAAGACAAGAAGAAGCCCATAAACTTCTATTGCACACTTTACGATCAAACAGAGCAGGTACTGCAGGAAAAGGAAGAGTTGGAGCTGACAGACCGTTATCGCAAGCTGTTCGAACAGAGCATTGTAGGTCAGGCTTTCTTCGATAAGGAGGGAAGGTTGCTTACAACAAACAAGAAGCTACGCGAGATATTGAAGTTTGAAGGCGACGAAGATCCATTCTATTATCGCTACCCTATCTTCAACATTCCAGACTTCAGGTTCATCACCTACAAGGACGAAAGGTGTGACCTGCACTATTGCACAAGAACAATCATCACCGAGCGCCACGTTGACTGCTATACAGAAATACGTCTACACCCTATCTTCAACAATAACAAACAATTGGAGATGTATACGCTATATATCAGAGACATTACCCAAGAGCGCGAACAATACCATCAGTATAAGAAGAACGAGGCTCAGATACAACGCACCAACAAAGAAATTGAGAAGTTAGAGAACGAGCTGAAATATCTGATGGAGAATGTAGAGATGCGATTCTTCCGTGCCTCATTTATCAAAAGGGAAATCATATTCTACAAGGAGATGAGCGTACCAGAAAGGAAGATGAGTTTTGAAGAACTTACAGAGAGTGTTCTTGAACTTCCATTTAAAAAGGAAGGAAAAACCATTGACGAGTACTTCAGTAAGCAGCAAACCATGCTACTGAATACCAAACCATTCTTCGTGAAGGAAGGCCAGAAACCAGAATGGCACTTTGTTGACTGCATTCCATTCTTTAACAAAGAAGGCAAGCTTATAGGCACTTATGGCGTGGTTAGAAACATTTCCAAGCTGATAGAGAAGCAAGAACTGCTAAAGGAAGAAACAGAGCGTGCCAACCAGTCAGGATTGCGCAAGAGTGCATTCCTTGCCAACATGAGTCACGAGATACGCACCCCACTGAATGCCATTGTAGGATTCTCGGAGGTGCTGACGATGCTGGGCACTGACGAGGAACGATCACAGATTATCAATGTGATAAACAACAACTGCGACATGCTGCTACGCCTGGTTAACGACATCCTGGCATTGTCATCGCTCGAAAGCGGAGGCATCAAGGTTGAGCCTGCCAAGACTGACTTTGCCAAGAGTTTCAACAGCATGGCCATATCATTGAAAAACAGGGTTCAGAACCCAGCTATAGAATTCATTTCAGAGAGTCCCTACCCCACATTTATCACCACGATAGACGACGGACGTATACAGCAGGTAGTAACAAACTTTGTTACCAATGCCATTAAATACACCAAAAACGGACATATCAAGATAGGATATAAGAAAGAGGCTCGCCACGATACTGATGGTCTGTACATATACTGCGAAGATACAGGTGCAGGCATTCCCAAGGAACATCAGAAGAAAGTGTTCGACCGCTTCGTAAAACTGAATGATTTCGTACAGGGCACAGGCCTTGGACTAAGCATCTGCAAAGCCATAGTAGACAACTGCCATGGCGAAATTGGTGTGACATCAGAGGGAAAAGGCTGCGGATCAACCTTCTGGCTCTGGATTCCATGTAAAGAAGAAACAACCACATGATTATGAATAGATATAAGATACTATCATTACTCGTGGCATGCCACTTATCACTTGGCATTGCTCACGCTCAACAAGACAAAGACAGCATCATTGTCTACAGCGACAAGCGTCCACTTATATATGAAGACGCATGGGACTTGTGGCCATACGTTTTCCTTAATGAAAATGGAGAACCTGATGGATACAATATCGACCTGCTGAAGATGATATTCAAGGAACTGGACATTCCTTACGAGATACGACTGAGATGCCGACTTTGCACGCCATAACTCATCCTACGGAAGAACCATTGTTCAGATATTCACACATAGTCTGGTAAAGCCTAAGGGGCAGGCAGTAAACGCAAGGAATGGAAAGGAGCTTTCAAGATATCCTGTGATAGTTCACGATAAGAGCTTCAGCCACTACAAACTGATGGAAAGCGGTTGGGCCAAGGAGATAATTCCTTACGACGACATGAAGGAGGCCATACAGAACGTTAGTACAGAGAATAATGGTATAATACTTTGGAACTCGATGTCGCTGAAATGGCTGATGACCAAATATCACACTGACAATCTGGAAATAATACCGTTCGACTTCCCATATGGTGAGTATAAGTTCTTTGCTAACGACCAACATCTGTTGAATCAACTAGATAGTGTGTACTCTATTCTCAGATCTAACGACCGTCTTACAGCCATACAGAACAAATGGTTCTATCCTGAACGCCAAGAGACAGGTATCCCATCGTGGATCTGGGATATGGTTAAGTTTTTTACCATTCTGGCAGTGGGAATCCTGGTTTACTACACATTCTTCAAGATTCGCGAACGCAAGATGACTCAGAAGATAAAAAAGGAGAACGAGCGACTGGCGCTGATTATGAAAACCAGTAATGTGATGTTCTGCACCTATAATGTAGCACACATACTCGCTGCTTGAATTCTCACACAGATTCGACCCTAACGACTTCACCATCCTTACAGATGGACTCAGAAACGTGATTGACGGCAAGTCGGAAACGCTTACCATACAGCTGAAAGAGTACGAAAACGACCAGATACATAGCAACAACTATACTGCCACATTATCAGTATTAAGAAGAGATAAGCACAAAAGACCGTCAGTTATTATTATCTCGAAGACTGACACCACGCAGGATCGCATTCGCCAGGCTCTGATTAAGGAGTCGATGCTGCGATACCAGTCGCTATTCAACTCGGCATTGGTTGATATGGTTTACTACGATGCTGATGGCTATATCAGTGATATGAACCCCAAGTCGCTGTCAGCAATGGGCATTGACAACGAAACCATCAGAAAACAAAGAATATCACTTCGCGACGTACTTGGTATGAAAGATCTGGACATCAACAAGCTCGAGTACTTCTATGCCACACAGCTCTACACATCGCCAAACGACGAGCGTGTGCTGAACAAAATGCTTGGCAGAAAAAAGCTGTACTACGAACTGCAAGTAATGCCTATCCACGATAAATTTGGCAACCGCATAGGATTCTTTGGCACAGGACGTAATGTTACAGAATCAGCCAACTCATACAGAATACTGAAAGAAAACAGTAAAGAACTGCAAATTGTAAAAGACAATGTCTCTACCTATGTACACAACATCGACTACGTACTGTCTGCAGGAGGCATCAGCTTGATAAAATATCATCTTGGCACACATACGCTGACCATCTATAGTGAGATTGGGCATGAGAAGTACTCACTCACACAAACCAGGGCGCTGGCATTTGTTGACAGTTCTTCAGAGAAACAGGCCTTGCGCATACTCAACAAGATGGATAACCGACAGACTGGCAACATACTGGCAGAAGTCAAGACCTGCATCAGGCGTAAAGACCGTCTGCCACTACATCTGCAGCTTAACTTCGTGCCAACCGTCGTAAATGGAGAGATTACAGAATACTTTGGACTGATTCGTGACATCAGCGAGATTAAGGCTGTAGAAGAGAAGCTGGCAGAGGAGTCTGTTCGTGCTCAGGAGGTTGAAACAGTTAAGAATGCCTTCCTCCATAATATGAGCCACGAGATACGTACGCCACTTAACACCGTAGTAGGATTCTCAGAATTATTCCAGATGGAACACTCACCAGAGGATGAGGCTATATTCATCAACGAGATAAAGGATAATTCTGCATCGCTGCTTAAGCTGATCAACGATATTCTGTTCCTATCACGTCTCGATGCAGGCATGATTACACTATCACCACAACCAGTTGACTTTGCAAGCATATTTGCTGGCAGATGCTCATCAATATGGGACAACCACAAACAGGAGGGTGTGGAATACAAGATACAGAGCCCGTACAATCGACTGGTTGTAGAGATTGACGAGCCAAATGTCACGATGGTCATCAACAAGATTATTACCAACGCCATACAGTACACCAAATCAGGAAGCGTATTGGCACGCTATGAGTATATAGCCGACAGACTGCTGGTATCTATTGAAGATACTGGCTGTGGTATCAAGAAGGAGAATCTGGAGAACATCTTCGGACGATTCGTTACTGGTGCCAATAATGGTGCTGGTCTCGGACTCAGCATCTGCCACGAACTGGTACATTATATGGGTGGTACTATTGAACTCACATCAACTGAAGGCAAGGGCACCACCGTCTGGTTCTCGATACCTTGTAAGTTGGTAGAAATGGAAAGAAAATAAAATAGAGGATATATGACTAAGAAGATTATAATACTTACCATTGCCTGCTTGTTTGCCTGCTGCCCAACACTACGTGCAGAGGCGAACTATATGCGCGAATATACAGAAGAAAAACCACTTATAATAGTGAGCGACTGGGAATTTCCACCCTACGAGTTCAGAAACGACCATGGCGAACCTGACGGCTATAATGTGGAGGTGCTGAACATGATACTCGATAAGCTCAACGTTCCCCACAAATATGTCATGATGGAGTGGTACAAGTGTACTGAGGCTTTCGATAATCATGAGGCCGACCTTATCCATGCACTTAAGTTCAAGTACGAGGGACCTGCATTTGAGTACACACACAACATGATTACCTATTATAACGTAAGGGCCGTCAGACTTAGGTCAACACGTCCGCTAAGGCGAATCAGCCAGCTCACAGGGAACGACACGCTGGCATTGAAGAAGAACGACTATGTAGACCTGAAGCTGAGCTCTCTACACGACAAAGAGTTTACCATACAACGCCATTCACCACGTGAGGCGCTGATGGGCATAAGAAGTGGTAAGTACAAATACTACATGTGGGGTGAGCAACCACTGAAGATGAAGGTTAAGGAACTGGGTCTCGACGGCATCGAGTTCGACGAGACAGATATTCCTGCTGGCGAACTGCGCATCATAGGATACGACAAAGAACTGATACATGCCATCGACGATATGTTTGCACGCCTGGAACAGTCGGGCGATATAGAGAAGCTGCACGACAAGTGGTTCTACCCAGAGAATGTTCACAACGACGCCTCGCCTATGGCACTTATCCTGCTGGTAGGTATCGTCATAGCAGCCGTCGTCATTCTGCTGTTCAGCCACATGATGCGTATCAAAGTAAAAAAGGCTGTAGAAAAGTCGATCGACATGAACCAGCTGATGACTGAGGCATTGAGGTCAGGAAACTACTACGTGATAGAATACGACATAGAAAACCAGCGCCTAAGAAACAGCTATGGCGACATGCTACCAAAGGAGGGACTGAGTCACGAAGAATTTATGCGGCGCCTGCCTGATAACGAAAAAGGAAAGTTTAATGAGGCTCTGCGACTGATGACCCAAGGAGAAAAAGACCTGGGCTACCTGAAGCGACGCTACAACAAAGGCACAGAGAAAGAGCCGGATTGGCGATGGATTGAAGGACATGCCGTAGTTGAACAGGAAGACGGAAAGCCTCGCTACGTCATCACATCGTTCAGAGACTACACCCACGAGATTATCGAAGAGCGCATCAACGAAGAGATAGCCAGTAAGTATCAGAACATGTTCAGCAACGGACTGATTGCCATGTCGTTCTATGCCAAAGACGGAACACTTATTGACGTAAACAGACGCATGGGCGAACTCTGCGAATTTGACAAGGATGGTGAGGAATTCTTCCGCAAGATGAATCTCTTTGATGTTCCACTGGTAAAAGGCCAGTATCATAAGGGCGACAAGGAGAGTTTCCACGTATGCCAGCGCATGTTCTATCCTGAGATAGGAATCTTTAAGTATATCGAGATAAAGGTTCACCCCACATACGACGATGAGGGAGAATTGCAGTTCTACGTAGTTACAGCTCGCGACATGACTACAGAGCGCCGTCTTTATCTAGAACAAGCCAAACACGACAAGGAGCTTAAGAAAGCTACCAAGGATATACAGTTCTACGAGAAACAGCTTGGCTATCTGCTTGAAAACAGCAAGATGTTCTTGTGGACATTCGACCTCAAGGATGGACTCATCCACTTCAGCTATAGCGGACGCAAGACCGACTACACCAAGACGTTGGACGAATTCTTTGGTGGTGCTACCGACGAATATAGTGCAACAGCATTCCAGCAAGCAAGAGAGGCTATTATTAATGCAAAACCCTACAACATGACCATCCACTTCAAATATACCATGATAAACCCATACCCAGTATGGTACGCTATCAGCGGTATACCTAAGTTTGACGAGAGTGGTAATCTGACACACTACTTTGGCGTGGCTCGTAACATCGACAACCTGATGGAGGCTCAGCAAAAACTTAAAGACGAGACCAAGCGTGCCCAGGAGTCAGGAAAGATGAAGGCTGCCTTCCTTGCCAACATGACGCACGAGATACGTACACCACTCAATGCCATCGTGGGCTTTAGCGACCTTCTGCCAGTAGTAGAGAGCCACGAAGACAGAATGGAGTTCATACGCATCATCCGCAATAACTGCGATATGCTGATGCGACTTATCAACGATATCCTCGAGGCATCAAACGTAGGACAGTCATTAGCCATCAAACCTGAGGTGGTAGACTTTGCCAAGGTATTCGACGACATCTGCCAGACGCTGGCTCAGCGTGTTGACGAAGCTGGTGTACAATTCATCAAGGACAATCCATACGACTCGTTTACTGCTACACTCGACAAGGGACGTATTCAGCAGGTATTGACCAACTTCACCACCAATGCCATCAAGTACACCCACCAAGGCCATATCAAGCTGGGATATCGCGAGCAGGATGATGGCATATACTTCTATTGCGAAGATACTGGCGCTGGTATACCAAAGGACAAACAGAGTGCTGTGTTCGAGCGATTTGTGAAGCTTAACGACTATGTTCAAGGCACAGGTCTTGGACTAAGCATCTGCAAGGCCATCGCAGAACGATGCAACGGAAAGATTGGAGTAACATCTGAAGGCGAAGGACACGGTTCTACTTTCTGGTTGTGGACACCAAGAAACATCAGCGAGAGGCTATAAGGAAACAAAAAAATGTTCCCAAGGTGGGAACAAATAATTCCCAACGTGGGAACATTTCGTTCCCCAGTTGGGAATATTTTTTGTGCTTATTACTTATTATTAATTAGAACAGCAATGTGCGCTCCAGCCAGTAAATGATGATACCTGCGATGTAACCAGCAAAAGCTACCCAGGTAATCTTCTTCATATACCATCCAAAGGTAATCTTCTCAAGACCCATAACTACCACACCTGCAGCAGAACCTATGATAAGCATAGAACCACCAACACCAGCACAGTAGGCCAGCAACTGCCAGAAGATTCCATCAACGGCCATATCGCCAACAGCAGCTACAGGATACATACCCATACATCCAGCTACCAGAGGAACGTTGTCTACGATAGACGAGAGCACACCAATGATACCAGTTACAAGGAAGTGATTGCCCTCGAATGTGGTATCGAGGAAGCCACCAAGCATCGTGAGAACGCCAACCTCCTGAAGAACAGCTACAGCCATCAGGATGCCAAGGAAGAACATGATGGTAGAGAGGTCGATCTTTGAAAGCAGATCGCTTACGCGCTTGGCCATCGTGTCATCATCAGAGGCATTGTAGTGGAATATCTCAGTAACCGTCCAGAGCAGTCCCAGAACCAGCAGGATGCCCATGAATGGAGGCAGATGGGTGATAGTCTTAAAGATAGGCACAAAGCAGAGACCACCAACACCAAGCCAGAAGATGATGTCGCGCTGTGACTTGGTGAACTGACTGACATCAGCCTTTGGAAGATTCTGCTCCTTGTCGAACTTGCCATGAAGCTGATACTGCAGGATGAATGCAGGTACGAGCATCGAGACGAGCGAAGGAACAAAGATTTCTGTAAGCACACCCTGAGTGGTGATAACGCCCTTAATCCAGAGCATGATGGTTGTTACGTCGCCAATGGGTGAGAAAGCACCTCCTGAGTTGGCAGAGATAACCACAAGTGCTGCATAGATAAGACGATCTTCGCGACTCTGAACCAGCTTACGAAGCACCATAATCATAACGATTGAGGTGGTAAGGTTGTCGAGAATAGCCGACAGGAAGAAGGTCATAAATGCCATTCGCCACATCAGCTTGCGCTTAGAACGCGTTTTCAGCGTATCGCGAACAAAGTTAAATCCGCCATTCGAGTCTACTATCTCAACGATGGTCATAGCTCCCATCAGGAAGAAGAGTGTACCAGCTGCATCGCCCAGATGATGCTCGATAACCTCAGAGATATGGTGGATGACATCGCCACCAAGAATCGAAGGGTAATACGAAACAGGATCGAGCATGAGCAGTGTCCAGCACAGCACACACATAAGCAACGCTATGGCCGCCTTATTGACTTTTGTCAGGCTCTCCAAAGCTATACTCAGATAGCCCAGGCAGAACACCACGACAATAAGAATTGTTAATGTTGACATTTGGTTTGAATACTTTTATTAATTATTAATTTAAAATTTGGCTGCAAAGGTACGAATAAGTTAGAAGAATACCAAATAAAAGTAGAAAAGTTTGCTGCTTAGCGAAAAAGTTCGTATATTTGCACTCCGTATGAACAACGACTTAAATAAAGAAGTAAAGTGGAGTGAAAACGTGGTGCTGGTAGATGCAGACTACGTCGATTCTGTAGCGTTTAATCTGATTGTAAATTTCGAGCGGATGATAGGGCGTCGCATTCCTCAGGCCGACATCGCAAAATGGCTTGACTGCATCGCCCTCGATGGAGGTATCAGAGAAGGAGAAAACGAGATTCAGGTGATTCTGATTCACCAGAAGGATAAGCAGCAGATGGACAATTTTGTGCCAGGAAACTACGACAGCGACTTGAGCGAGAAGGCTTTTAAAGACCATCTGGGCGAGTTTACCATCAATGCCTATCAGGCCGAAGGCTTTGCCAAGACTGGCGATTTCTTCAACGAGGTGCTCGAGCTGGTATTGGCGCAGAAGAACATCAAACGACTGATGGTGATACCAAATGCCGAAGATGCTTCTATATATAATAAGGTACGCGAGGCTTTGCGTCGAGCTGACGATGATGATAAGCGTATCACCGTATTCAGCATGCAGCCAACAGCAGGAGGAAATTACCGCCAGGAAATTCTTGGCTATTCGCTGATGGCGGCACTTGGTATCAAGGCAGACGAAATAAAGGAATAAAAACATATTTAATTATTAAGGACTATGTCGAAAGTATTAATGATTGGAGCAGGTGGCGTGGCTACCGTTGCAGCATTCAAGATTGCTCAGAATGCTGACGTATTTACAGAGTTTATGATTGCTAGCCGTCGTAAGGCAAAATGCGATAAGATTGTGGAGGATATCCACAAGGCAGGATATAAGATGGACATTAAGACAGCTCAGGTCGACGCTGACGATGTAGAGCAGCTGAAGGCCTTGTTCAACGACTTCAAGCCAGAGCTGGTCATCAACCTTGCCCTGCCCTATCAGGATCTGACTATTATGGACGCTTGCTTGGCTTGCGGATGCAGCTATCTGGATACAGCCAACTACGAGCCAAAGGACGAGGCTCACTTTGAGTACTCTTGGCAGTGGGCGTATCGCGACCGTTTCGAGAAGGCTGGTCTCACAGCTATCCTTGGCTGTGGTTTCGACCCAGGTGTAACCAGCATCTACACCGCTTATGCTGCCAAGCACCACTTCAAGGAGATTCAGTATCTTGACATTGTTGACTGTAACGCTGGCGACCACCATAAGGCATTTGCCACCAACTTCAACCCAGAGATCAACATCCGCGAGATTACCCAGAAGGGACTCTACTGGGAAGATGGCAAGTGGGTTGAGACTGAGCCACTTGAGATTCACAAGGATCTGAACTATCCAAACATCGGCCCTCGCGACAGCTATCTGCTGCACCACGAGGAGATTGAGTCGTTGGTCATCAACTACCCCACCATCAAGCGTGCACGCTTCTGGATGACCTTTGGTCAGCAGTATCTTAAGCACCTTGAGGTGATTCAGAATATTGGCATGAGTCGCATCGACGAGGTTGAGTACGAGGCACCTCTGGCTGATGGCACAGGTACAGCAAAGGTAAAGATTGTGCCTCTGCAGTTCCTGAAGGCAGTATTGCCAAACCCACAGGATCTGGGCGAGAACTACGAGGGCGAGACCTCTATCGGCTGTCGCATCCGTGGTATCGGCAACGATGGCAAGGAGCACACCTACTATGTTTACAACAACTGCTCGCATCGCGCAGCCTACGAGGAGACTGGTATGCAGGGCGTAAGCTACACCACAGGTGTACCAGCCATGATTGGCGCCATGATGTTCTGCAAGGGATTATGGAAAAAGCCAGGTGTTCACAACGTAGAGGAGTTCGATCCAGATCCATTCATGGAACAGCTCAACAAGCAAGGCCTGCCTTGGCATGAGATTCACGATGGTGACTTGGAATTGTAATCAATTATAAATATTAACTCATAAAATAGTATCATTAAACTATGGCAAAGAAAGCAACAGAAGAAGAGGTATTGACACCTCAACAGGAGAAGATGAAAGCCCTGATGGCAGCCATGTCGAAGATTGAAAAAGACTATGGTAAAGGATCAATTATGCGCATGGGCGACGAACAGATAGATAATGTAGAAGTGATTCCTACAGGCTCGATAAGTCTTAATGCTGCTCTGGGTGTAGGCGGTTACCCCAAGGGACGTATCATTGAGATCTATGGTCCTGAGTCATCTGGTAAAACCACGCTGGCCATCCACGCTATCGCTGAGGCCCAGAAGGCTGGTGGCATCGCAGCATTCATCGATGCAGAGCATGCATTCGACCGTTTCTATGCAGCCAACCTTGGTGTAGATGTAGACAATCTCTATATCTCTCAGCCTGATAATGGTGAGCAGGCACTCGAGATTGCAGACCAGCTTATCCGTTCAAGCGCTATCGACATCATCGTTATTGACTCTGTAGCAGCACTTACTCCAAAGAAGGAGATTGAGGGCGACATGGGCGATTCTGCTGTAGGACTCCAGGCTCGACTGATGAGCCAGGCTCTGCGTAAGCTCACATCAACCATCTCGAAGACCAACACCACCTGTATCTTCATCAACCAGTTGCGCGAAAAGATTGGCGTCATGTTTGGTAACCCAGAGACTACCACAGGTGGTAATGCTCTGAAGTTCTACGCTTCAGTACGTCTCGACATCCGCAAGGTTACAACCTTGAAGGATGGTGATCAGCCAATTGGCAATCAGGTTCGAGTAAAGATTGTAAAGAACAAGGTTGCTCCCCCATTCCGCAAGGCTGAGTTCGAAATCACCTTTGGCGAGGGAATCTCTAAGATTGGCGAGATTGCAGACCTTGGTGTTGAGTACGGTATCATCAAGAAGAGCGGCTCATGGTTCAGCTATAACGACTCAAAACTTGGTCAGGGTCGCGACGCTGTCAAGGAGTTGCTTAAGGATAATCCAGAACTCTGCGACGAACTCGAAGCAAAGATTATGGAAGCCATTGCTGACAAGAAATAATCAAGCAAAAATAAATCCCAGCCACTTGGCTGGGATTATTCTTTTTATTGCATTATTGGAGTGCCTGTACCACCCATCCATCCATTATCTGCTTTAGGTATTGAAGATTTCCTAGTCTTACTACCCTTCTTAGCTTTGTTCAGCGTAGGATTAACAGATGGGCCATAAGGGCCATCGGCTACTGCGGTTTTCTTAACAACGCCAGAACCATCAAACTCCACATACAGCAGTTTGTTGTTCGAGCGCTGGAACACCCAGAAGTACTGTCCGCCCACACCATTCTCAACATGATCGGGCTCACCAGCTGCCATCTCAACCTCATCTTCTGTCATACCGATACCAACGTGGCCTTGACGAATCATGGCACGTGTAGCCTCGCTGGTAACCACCTTCTTTCCAGGACCAGGTGCAAAGATGGCACCAAAGAACTTGTTTTCGTTGCCTTCAGCCTTATACATATCCAGAATAGCATCAGTATAGAAGAAGTTACCAGTTGTGGTATTCTTAAGCTTCACAGTAGCATTACCATCATCGCCCTTATGAGGGGTAATCGACTCAATACGATACTCTGCCAAGCGAGGAATGGCCTGCTGCTTGCTCGATACCTCGTTCAGCATACGTATGGGGATCTTTGTATGCACAATCTTACCAATAAACTGCTTGTAATTACGACTGCTTATTGACATAATGTCATCCATCAGCTCAAACGAGTTATTAAACAAGTAACGAGCCTCATCAGCCACGAACTCATCGTCGCGCATACCACAATTGGTTTTCGACATAGTGACATTCTGATAGAACTGGTTGCCATTCTTATCCTCAACCACAATCTTTACAGGATACTTACGCGAGCCAACACCAACAGCCACAACCTTTACTTCCATATCAGGGTCGACCTCTACATCCTGATAGCCCTCGCCATCATATTCTGTGTCTATGCGATAATACTTGGTCTTGGTGAACAGCGTCTTGCCCATCAGCTTCTCCTTGGCTATATCAACATCGCCAAGATATGCCAAAGTTGGCACACCTGTCTTCTGGAAACAATAATCATCAAAGGTTCCGTAACCTATCTCATAATAATATGGCTTACCATTGTCCTGACAAATGAAGTTTATACGTGCATGACCGTCTTTACTCTCATCGTGGCCCTGATATACCATTATTTTATACTTCAGTGTCATGCTGCTAACCTCCTTTTCAGTACTTGCGTCAGTAAAGGTTTTAACCACAAGGTCGTATTTCTCAGGCATCACCATGAACTTCATACCCTTCTCCCAGTCGCAAAGACTGTGATACTTAAAGTTCTGACTTATAAAATCCTGCGAGGCTTCCTCTTCGTCTAGCTGGGCTTCTGCAAGCTCATCCTGCATATGTGTCTGGGCGCTCTTCTTCACACCCTTAGTCTTCACGATGTAAGAGTTGCTCTGAGCCGATGCTGTCAAAAAGGCAATCGCCATACAGACTGCAAAAATAGTTCTTTTCATGACTACCTATAGTTTTATTCTAGAATTCTGTGTGCAAAGATAGACTTTTTAAAATGAAAATCCAAATATTTTGTGCCAAAATGACGTAATAAAATACATTTTTAGCTTAATTAGCCATTTTGGCATACGCTTTGCAATCCGAATTGTGTCAAATTGAGTATAAATTAAAAAAATATAGAATTATGGGAAAGATTATTGGAATCGATTTAGGAACTACAAACAGTTGCGTTGCCGTATTCGAGGGTAACGAACCAGTAGTAATTGCCAACAGCGAGGGTAAGCGTACAACTCCTTCGGTAGTTGGATTCGTTGACAATGGTGAGCGTAAGATTGGTGATCCTGCCAAGCGTCAGGCTATCACTAACCCAAAGAACACCGTTTACTCTATCAAGCGTTTCATGGGTGAGAACTGGCAGCAGACAGAGAAGGAAATTTCTCGCGTACCATATACAGTAGTTAACGAGGGTGGTTATCCACGTGTTGACATCGATGGTCGCAAGTACACTCCACAGGAGATCTCTGCTATGATTCTTCAGAAGATGAAGAAGACCGCTGAGGACTACCTCGGACAGGAGGTTACTGAGGCTGTTATCACCGTACCTGCTTACTTCTCTGACTCACAGCGTCAGGCTACAAAGGAGGCAGGTCAGATTGCAGGTCTCGAGGTTAAGCGTATCGTAAACGAGCCAACAGCAGCAGCTCTGGCTTATGGTGTAGATAAGGCTAACAAGGATATGAAGATTGCTGTGTTCGACCTTGGTGGTGGTACATTCGATATCTCAATCCTGGAGTTTGGTGGTGGTGTATTCGAGGTTCTGTCAACCAATGGTGATACTCACCTTGGTGGTGATGACTTCGACCAGGTAATCATCGACTGGCTGGTTCAGGAGTTCAAGAACGACGAGGGTGCCGACCTGAAGAGCGATCCTATGGCTATGCAGCGCCTGAAGGAGGCTGCTGAGAAGGCTAAGATTGAGCTTTCTTCAAGCACATCTACAGAGATTAACCTGCCTTATATCATGCCTGTAGGCGGTGTACCTAAGCACTTGGTTAAGACTCTTACTCGTGCTAAGTTCGAGCAGTTGGCTCACGACCTCATCCAGGCTTGTCTGGCTCCATGTCAGAAGGCAATGGCTGATGCCAAGCTGAACACCTCTGATATCGACGAGGTTATCCTCGTAGGTGGTTCAAGCCGTATCCCTGCTGTTCAGACTCTGGTTAAGAACTACTTTGGCAAGGAGCCTTCAAAGGGTGTAAATCCTGACGAGGTTGTTGCTGTAGGTGCTTCAATTCAGGGTGCTATCCTGAACAAGGAAGGTGGCGTAGGCGACATCGTACTGCTCGACGTTACTCCTCTTACACTGGGTATCGAGACTATGGGTGGTGTTATGACCAAGCTGATTGAGGCTAACACAACTATCCCATGCAAGAAGAGTGAGACATTCTCTACTGCAGCTGACAATCAGACAGAGGTAACCATCCACGTTCTGCAGGGTGAGCGCCCAATGGCTTCACAGAACAAGTCAATCGGACAGTTCAACCTCACAGGTATCGCTCCAGCACGTCGTGGTATTCCTCAGATCGAGGTAACCTTCGATATCGATGCCAACGGTATCCTCAAGGTTTCTGCCAAGGATAAGGCTACAGGTAAGGAGCAGGCCATCCGCATCGAGGCTTCATCTGGTCTGTCACAGGATGAGATCAACCGCATGAAGGCCGAGGCAGAGCAGAATGCTGAGAACGATAAGAAGGAGCGCGAGCGCATTGACAAGCTGAATCAGGCTGACTCAATGATCTTCCAGACTGAGAACCAGTTGAAGGAGATTGGCGATAAGATCCCAGCTCAGCACAAGCCAGCTATCGAGCAGGCTCTGCAGCAGCTCAAGGATGCTCACAAGGCAGGCGATGTAGCAGCTATCGACACAGCTATCGCAGCCCTGAATGCAGCTTGGCAGACTGCTTCACAGCAGATGTACCAGCAGAGCGGTGCAGCAGGTCAGCCTGGTGGCGACCAGTTCCAGGGCGG
>ONAK01000004.1 GCA_900315765.1 uncultured Prevotella sp.
GTTCTCACCCTTACCGTAAACAGGCAGAGGCTTGCGATGGCGGATATTGTTGATGAACAGAGGAATCAGCTTCTCTGGGAACTGATAAGGACCATAGTTATTCGAGCAGTTGGTTACTACTACTGGCATACCATAGGTATCGTGGAATGCGCGAACAAAGTGGTCGCTCGATGCCTTAGATGCTGAATATGGTGAGTGGGGGTTGTACTTGGTTGTCTCGAGGAAGAACTTATCGCCATAAGCCAGATGATGCTCTGAGCTTGAAGCGGTAGTTGTGAATGGAGGCTCGATACCCTCTGGGTGTGTAAGCTCGAGTGCGCCATAAACCTCATCAGTACTAATATGATAGAAGCGCTTACCATCATACTTCTCTGGCAGACTCTCCCAATACAGCTTTGCAGCCTGAAGCAGACTCAGAGTACCCATCACGTTGGTCTTTGCGAATGTGAATGGATCCTTGATAGAGCGGTCTACATGACTCTCAGCAGCCAGGTGGATGATACCGTCAACCTTCTTGTCCTGCATGAACTTGTAGAATGCGTCGAAGTCGCAGATGTCCATCTTAACGAACTCGTAGTTTGGTTTGTTCTCGATGTCCTTCAGGTTAGCCAAGTTACCAGCGTAGGTTTTCTTCAGGGAGTCAGTCCAATAAGGTACATCAACTCCAAATGTCTCTTTAACTTTAGTCTTGTCCAGCACAGAATATGCGGGACGCTTTACAGGACTTGGGAACTCATCACTATGACAGGGTTGGATATCGCACTCTGTTTGTCCAGAATACTCCGCTATCATTTTGGTAAAGTCGTACCAACTGCAAACACCTTCGTTAGAATAGTGATATATTCCTGTATTGCCTGTATAATTACGATTCTCGATGATGTCGAAAATGGCTGCAGCCAAGTCGTATGCATATGTAGGAGTTCCAACCTGATCAAATACCACTTTAAGTTGTGGCTTGGTAGCGGTAAGGTTCAGCATGGTCTTTACGAAGTTCTTGCCAAACTCAGAATAAAGCCAAGCAGTGCGGAATATCAAATAATCGGCACCACTGTTTTGAATATTCTGTTCGCCATGGAGTTTTGTAAGACCATATACACCTGTGGGAGTTCCTTTTTGATCTTCCTTGCAAGGGGTGTTATATGGGTCGCCACCAAATACATAGTCGGTGCTAATGTGAACTAACAAACCTCCGACTTCCTTCATCGCAATAGCCAGGTTCTCTGGTGCCTTTGCATTCAGCAATTCAACAAGATCATGTTTCTCAGGTGCTTCTGCCCCATCAACATTTGTCCATGCAGCACAATTAATAATAGCCTTAATATCGCAATCATTAACAATGCTTCTAACAGCATCAAGACTCGTTATATCAAGAATTGTTGTCATCTGTCCCTCGACATCAACAACATCGGTAAAAAGATAATTATCTTTTGAGCCCTTCGTGACAATGCGCATTTCATTGCCCAACTGTCCATTTGCTCCTGTAACTAAAATATTCATCAGATATTAGGATTACCTGTACGTTTTACTTCATCTATTACATTGAGAAGATACTGCCCGTATTGGTTCTTCAGCATGGGCTGAGCCAACTGGCGCATTTTATCTTCATCAATCCAGCCTTTTCGATAGGCTATACCCTCAAGACATGCGACTTTAAGTCCTTGACGCTTTTCTATAACCTCAATATAGGTTGAAGCTTCAGCCAGTGAATCATGAGTACCTGTATCAAGCCAAGCAAAACCACGTCCGAGAGTCTGTACCTTAAGATTACCCTCTTTCAAGAATTCCTGATTTACTGTGGTAATCTCTAATTCACCACGAGCAGAAGGCTTAATAGTCTTTGCTACTTCTACAACCTTGTTGGGATAGAAGTACAATCCAACTACAGCATAATTTGATTTTGGCTTGGCAGGTTTTTCTTCAATACTGAGGCAATTGCCTTCATTATCAAACTCTGCAACACCATAGCGTTCAGGATCACTTACCCAATAGCCAAAGACTGTGGCTTTATTGTTCTTCTCGGCATCTTCAACAGCAGCCGTCAAGAGTTTGGTAAAGCCATTTCCATTAAATATATTATCGCCAAGAACTAAGCAGGCAGAATCATTGCCAATGAATTTCTCACCAATGATAAATGCCTGGGCCAATCCATCAGGGGATGGCTGCTCAGCATATTCGAATTTACATCCATAATCAGAACCATCACCAAGCAGACGCTTGAATGACGGGAGGTCGTAAGGAGTAGAGATAATCAGGATCTCACGAATACCAGCCAACATCAATACTGATATTGGATAGTAAATCATTGGCTTGTCAAAAATAGGAATCAATTGTTTGGAGATTCCTTTTGTGATTGGATACAGTCGGGTACCACTACCACCTGCTAATACTATTCCTTTCATTTTCAATGTTTAAAAAGGAGTTGACACCCGCTACAGGAAGTTGCTCAAAAACCAAATAACAAGTGCTTCACTCCTATGGGTTAATACAAATTTATTTTAATATCAAATGGAGAATCAAAATCCTTAAGTAAAGGATGTTTTGTATCCTTGTCGCTCAATATGGCTTTGTCTTTTATGCGCCAGTCGATACCTAATGAACCATCAAGAATACTAATACCTCCATCTGCCTCGGGATGATAGAACTCATCACACTTGTATTGGAACACAGCAGTCTCAGAGAGAACTGCAAAACCATGAGCAAAACCACGTGGTACAAAGAACTGACGATGGTTGTCCTCGGTCAATTCTACAGCTACATGCTGACCATAGGTTGGTGAACCTTTGCGAATATCAACAGCCACATCAAGTACAGCCCCCTTGACACAACGAACCAACTTACTTTGAGTGAATGGTGGGCGCTGGAAATGCAATCCACGCATCACACCATACGAGCTCATGCTTTCGTTATCTTGTACAAATGTGATAGGCCTTACTTTCTCATCAAACTCCCTCTGAGAAAACGACTCAAAGAAATAACCACGAGAATCTTTGAATACCTTTGGTTCAATGATGAATACACCTTCTATATTTGTTTTAATTACTTCCATATTTCGATTATTACAAGTTTACTATTTTGAGTTATTTATCATCCACAGGAAATACTTCTCATGTTCATCTACCAGTTTTTCCCATGAGTATTCATTTCTAATGACCTCCAAATTTCGTTCCGTGTATTGCTTTTTATATTGTGCAACAGTTGAATCCAAATTATTCAAAATTTCCGTTACCTGTTCTGTGTTACAATAATACACTGCATTTTCTCCCAAAACAGAACGATTGAAAATATTATCGTGTGACAGGATAAAACAATCTGATGCCATAGCTTCCAACAAAGAAGGGTTTGTACCACCTACACTATGACCATGGAAATATGCATATGAATAATGGCGGATAGAGTTTAATTTATCAAAATCATATATTCCCCCCATGAATCTTACACATTCGTATTTGCCATATGTTTTCACAAGCTGCTTTCCATATGGTGTATTAGTCTTTCCTACAACCAACAAAGGAATTTTTCCATATTGTTGAGACCGAATGTAACCTTCTATAGCCATGTCGATGTTATTTTCAGGTTCCAATCGTGCTACCAACAACAAATACTCCCCAGCCTTCAAATCATATTCCTTCAGATAGTTCTCTGAATAATTATCATAGATATTGGCACCATAAGCAAGGAATTTGCTCTCTTTACCATATTTCTCCTTATAGTAATCCTTAATACCCATGTTATCGGCAATCAGATAATGGCTATGTTTCACAGCCATACGCTCTTCCCAGAAAACAAACTTCTGAACCCACTTATTAAACTTAGTACGCTTATATTCCAAGCCGTCCATATTAGTTGTAAATATCGGACGACGTATATTCTTTACATTAAAACGGATATAGGCTGGTATGATACTGGTATAACCTGCCTCATAGATAATATCGAAATTCTCTTTCTTTAAGGCATCTTTCAAACAGGCATAGTCATAGAAAAAACTACCTACAGAACCGCCCATCCATAATTCGGGGCTATATATGTGTTTAATCTTAACTCCCTTGTATTCATTACCTTGAAAAGGGTGATAATGAGGTGAATATACAGTTACTTCATGACCTCGTTCAGCTAATCCGACAGATATATATTCAGCAAACTGTTCGAATCCGCCATAATTATTCGGAATTCCTCGTGTACTTACAAATGCTATTTTCATGTTAAAAGGTTTTATTTCTTGTATGCCTTATAAAGATGATGATATATTCTTTCTTTCTCTGGTGGTAGTTGCATATAGTCACCATACCATATCCTTAAATATTTATCATATTCACGAGGCCCTTTGAACTTATAATTCTCAAATTGGAAATCTATCATATCCTCGAACTCAGATTTCTTAATGACAGCATATTTGGGGCGCTCACACCAAGAAACACAGCCCACATAGTCTTTTTGATCATAGGGCTTCTGGGAAATAATAGATAGCAGCTTGCGCTCAAAATATTCCTTTCCCATAATCTTCGCATATATGAACACAAAGACTTTAAATAATCGCTTAAGGAATCCCTTAGTTGTACCAAAATGATAATATTTTCTTGTAGACAAGAATATGAGTCTAGGATATTTGCAGGTTTTACTGGCATAATTCCATGCATCTTCATATGTATCTCCCGTTCCATCCAATATATAGATGTCTACAAAAATACCCATACCACAAGGTTTCTCATTAATCGTATCAATGACATAATCGTCATTAGATACTCTGGCAAGCATATATGGGTAGCCACTAACACTATTATCAAATAAACGCAAAGGATACAATGCATCCGCATTTTTATTAAAATAATCCTTTAGTCGCTCATAATCAGGTCGAGGCATCTGAATATCAACATCATCATCCCAAGGGATATACCCCTTATGACGAACTGCCCCGATTAGGGTTCCCCAAGCTAGACTATACTTCAGGCCCTCCTGATCACAAATATCCGCGATTTTCTTTAGTATTTCCAGAGATACCGATTGTATCTCCTTCATACTCATAGACATATTAGAATTCATTATCTACAATTCAATAATACAATTATTATTCTTTCAAATAGTTTTTAGCATCTTTAAAGAAAGATACTGTACATAATATCGATAATATCACCACTGGGAATGCTGCTATGATTGTAACCGACTGTATGCTATAAAGCGAATTCTCTGCAAAAAGCAATGCTATAGGGAAGAGAATAAGCAGAATACTCCAGAAAGTACGAACCTTGCGATCAGGTTCTTTGTCGGCAGAAAGGTGCTTGTAAGAATAAGAAGATGTTACGTATGTAATACCATCGAGAGTGGTACTATAGAAAGCTATCATGGTGATAACCAACATAATCAGAGCAAGCATTGGCAAAGGAAGTGTGTCAAATATCTTCAAAATAGCATCATACATACTTCCTCCATCTCCTATAAAACCTGAGATGTTTACACCGTGCTTCAGTTCCTGAGCAAGTCCATAGTTACCAATAATGATGAAAGACATGAAGGTACCAGCGAGACCCCATCCATAAGAGCCTAACACCATATTCTTAATAGTGCGTCCCTTACTGATAAGTGCTATAAAGAATGGAGTAGCACAGCACCATACAATCCAGTACGCCCAATAATAGATAGTCCAGTTCTGTGCAAAGCTTGTTTCACGCAATGGATCCATATAAGTTGAAAGACCAACGAAATTCTGAACCAGATTGCCAATTGACTGGAAACCGGTTTCGAGAATATAGCGGGTCTCTCCACCAAGGAACAGGAAATAGAACAGTAAGGCGAAGAACAAATAAGAGCAGAAAGTTGCCAACTTAGAAATTCCTTTTACACCAAACCAAACTGTAATTGTATATACTGTACAGATCAAAAGTAAAAGAATAACAGCTAATCCTACTCCATCTGTAATACCAATAACGGTTGAAAGTGCTTTTGAAAGCAAAGGTGTTGCAAGTGAGAATGTGGTTGCTGTGGCACACACAATAGCAAAAATGGCTGTCACATCAATAAGTTTTCCCCAGAAACCATCAGCTTTATCGCCTAATAATGGACGGACAGCTTCAGAGAAGCGCTGACGGTCACGTTTACGCACATGCATCATAAAGCCAAAGCATATAGCTAAGATGACATAGAAACACCAAGCGATAGGTCCCCAATGAAAGAGAGTAAATGTTGGAGCCCACATAGCCATACCACCAGGCATACCTGTTACATGAGTCTCTGCACCATAGAGTGCCCACTCACACAAAGAATAAAAGAGAATATCAGCAGCCATTGTGGAAGTAAAGATCATAGTACCCCACTTGAAATTGCTGAATTCAGGTTTATCTTGATTACCCATTTTTATCTTGCCATACTTTGAAAAAGCCACATATAGCGTCGTGGTCAACACGCCAACACCAAAGAGTGCATAGTACAGGCCACAGGTATCACCCAAGAAACCGCGAACGGTATCTACAAATACTTTTGACTGCTCAGAAATGAGCATAAACACTATCATCAATACCAAAACGATTACGAATGGTATCAGGGTGGTTGGCCAATCTACTTTGGTCCTAATTTTCTCAATTGTCTTCATTTTACTTATTTGTTTTAATGTTTACTTGTTAATTGTTTATAGTTCTCTTGTGCTCGGGTGTAACGGTCTATTCCGTAGCTTCCGAAATCGTCGCCACATGCTTCCTTAATAACAGTCCATTGGGCCCATAGGGTATCCCATAAGATTTCATAACAGAGGATACGTTCTTCCACTTGTGGCGGAACAGCATCTTGATAATATTTCCTTAAGAAATAATCCTTGGAATCCTCAGAGAACTCGCTTTCTAAGAAAAGTGCAGCAAAATCAGCCATTGGGTCATTCATACCGCTATACTCCCAATCGATGAGATATAAAGTACCATCTTCGGCTTTGATAAAGTTTTCGGGCACTGCATCATTATGGCAGGCAGTAAGCTCAACGCCAATTTTGTTAAGCCGCGTTTCCAAAGCCATTACTTTAGGTTTAAAATCGGCCCATGCCTCATACATAGATGCGTTCGCATTAGCAATAAGTCTATCATACTTCTCAATTTCCTGGAAGATATTGAACTCATTCTTCAAACGCACATGCGAGTCATGTACCTTATGGTAAATATCTGCTATCTTACACAGGTTGTCGTGGCGTTGAATTGTTCCAGCATTAAGTGTTTCTGCATTTTCAACAAAATCTGCCAGTTTAACACCTGTATTAGCATTGAAATATCGTATTTCGGGATTAACTCCCATACGGCAGCCTTCGATGGCATTAAACTCTTCATTGGCACGTTCCACCATTCCTTCACTACCAGGGCCAGGAACTCGCAACACATAACTCTTTCCTTCGAAATTGACTCGGAAGTTCTTGTTGCTCATACCGCCAATCTGGATAATCTCTGCTTGTGAGACATCCTTCGCAGGGAAAATGTCGCTTAGATACTGTTTTAAGTTCTCTTTGTCAAACGGATCTTCCTTGCGCTTAAGTGTGCGATAGGTTACTTCTTTCAGTCGCTTGAAATCTTCAGGGCAATCCACATCACCCCAGATTAAGTTTTTGAAAAAAAGGAATGGGCGATCAAGAGGTTTGGTTATGTCCATCAGCACATGCTCATAGTTTAAATATGAGTTGTTACTCTTTCGCCATTTGGAAAGCATAGCCTGATAAGTTTCGTATGAAATACGAGAGATGCCTAATAGTTCACCTTCAAATCTACAGATTCTATGTTTATCCTTAGAAATTTTGGTGATAAAGCCAGACTGTGACTCAATAAAACACTCATCGCCACTACCACTTTCTTCAGTAGCCACCAAGCAATTGCCCTCTTGTATTGCACCTAGTTGTTCAAGAACTTTTTTCTCAAAGAAAGTGTCACCTTCTACAAGCAAGAAATCGTCATCAATAACATCTGATGCTGCTGCAAGCGAAGCCATTGAACCAGTAAACTCATAGTTGGATGCTTTTAGAATGATTACATCTTCACTACGATACTTGTCAAAGAGTTCTGAGCGATAGCCAACAATAAGCACGATTCTGTCAATGCCTATCTCTCGTAAAATAGAAATAGTGCGGTCAATAAGGCATTGGCTCTCATCAAAAGCAAGTAATGGATATGGAATATCCGATTCTCGCTCTTTTCGTGCAGTAAGAATTACGGCAGTCTTCATTGTCTGTTAATTGAAATATTGTCAGGAGTCCAAGCAATGCAATAGATTTCTCCATGGCATTCAAGAGTAAACTCTGCGCTGGTCTCTGCAAAAGAATGCTTTGTAATATGAGTTACCTCTGATTCTTTCCACGACATCTTGGTACAGACATCCTTCAATATTGCAGAACGGGTGTTCTCTATGTAACTATGATCGAATTCACGCAATTCATCAAGAGTATCAAATTCAAAGATTTCACTATCATCATAACGCTTAGCCTGCATCGGGAGTTCATTGATATGCTCTATATAGACATCTTCCCAATAGCCATTTCTTACACTTTCCTTACGGTACTCTTTATTCATAATATTACGGAATCTACGCGAAAAAGAATCAGTAAAAAAAACATGGCCTGCCATATACCAAGCATCGTGCCCACCAACTTTGACATCCTTGATATAATCGTGATCATCAAAGTTCAGGCAATACTCTCCTGTCTGCCCCTTTGCATACCGGGCTGCATAATAGCTCTCGGAGGTTTTATCCAAGAATACATTCCTACTAAAGTAGTGATCAGAACAGCAGATGAAGGTATCAGAAAGGCTATCTATAACACGAATAACGGATGAGGTATTGTTATACCTATTGTAATCCTCGTTATGGACCAATCTGACACCATATTTATTTTGAAGATAGTAAAATGCAGCTGCCTTATACCCTGTTACTATGGTTATATCCTGTACACCTGCCTCTTTTAGCTGTCGTATCTGACGCTCAATAAGCACCTCGCCTTTAACCTCAAGCAAACCTTTGGGTTTCTCTAATGATAGGGGTACAAAACGCGAGGAGGTACCCGCAGCCATGATGATTGCGTTCATCAGTAATGATTAAAATGCGAAATTCATTATGAAGTTTACATGACTCTTCTCGTAAACGGGATTGGTGATGTAAGCTACGCTAAGAGGCAAAGTAAAATCATTCTTCAATTTGAGACTATAAGTATATTTCAGCTCAATATTACAAATACTGAAATCACGGTCATAACCATTGTAGCAGCTCTTATTAAATGCTGCACCTACTGCTAAGCCAATCTTATGATCATTCAAGAAATCATAATGGCCACCAATCTCTGCATAAGTAGAATAAGCCTGCTTGCCATCTTCTTTCTTATCTGCACCTGCAAAGAAATTACTAACAGATAAATAAGCAGGGATGTTTTCTGGAGCGATGGTGATGACACCTTCAAACCAGTGACCAGTCTCGCGACTCTTTAAGTTATAGTACTGGTCCTCTGCACTATTGATAGTTGGATAATAATAGTCATTCAGAGCAATTGTAAGCCACTTGTAAGTATAGCTCAGACCGAGATCGACCTCTGAATACTTACCATTGATCGAATAACCTCCCATAGCATAGGCATAAAAGCCATTGTTTGAGTAGTTAAGACAAGGAAACAAAACAGGGGCAGCATCCTCGGTCATCATTTCCATACCACGCCAAAGATACTTAGTCTGAAGATCCAATCCAAGATGGAAATTTGACTCTCGTTTAACACTCTCTTGTGCCTGTGCAGCGGTAAAACCAAAGCACAAAGCAATAGCCAATACAATTTTCTTCATTTTCTTAATTTTTTAAATAACAATGTATTTATGGTTTACAAAATCTTGCATTACCTCAACAATAGCCTTAGAAACGTTATCGTCTATATAATGATAATCTGTTCCTCGTTGTATTGTTTTCAAAAAAGAAACAATTTCATATCGGATACCTTCACCTTCTAATTGATAGAAATATCTCTTGTTATTAGCAGGGTTTTCATATCGTACCTCAAAATAATCTGTTTTCCACCATGGTGCCGGAACATAAATATAGCCCTGCGTACCAGATATTATCAACTCGCCTTCGGATTTAACCCCCTGCCCTATCTTCATGGATGCCACACCGTGAGGATAAATAAAGGAAATCTTAGTAAAAAGATCGAAATCATCAGTTCCTTCCTGAATGCGGGTTGTGATAATCTTATCTTTATAATCAGTACCCATTAACTGGAATATAGGGAGCATTGCTGTTGAGCCCCATTCTGACATACTATTCCATATATAAGGGAAATTATTAGCCTTGCTCATCAGAAGATTGCTCTGACTGGTGCACGTAGAGTCAACGGAAACTATTTCTCCAATTGCGCCACTTTTAACCATAAGCAATAGTCTGTAATAAGCAGTAGCAAAAGCTGTTTTAACAGAGTCCATCAAGACAACTTGTTGTTGATTGGCAATGTTTTTCAGCTGCTGCCACTGGTCTATAGTCAATGCTATAGGTGACTCACAAAGTACATGCTTTTTTCTTTGGAGAGCGCTTAAAACCTGATCATAATGATACTGCGAACTAGAATAGATATAAACAGCATCAGAGATATCCAACAAGTCCTGATAATCACTAACACACGGCAACGCCTTAAGTTCATCAGAAAGAAGTCGGTTGTCAAGTGAGAAAACGCCACTAATCATTGCACCATTGACAAACTTACATTCCTTACGGAATTTTTCCAAAGCCGGTAGTTCGCCAACTAGTCCTATACGTAACGTACGCTCTTCAGAACGAATCTCTGAACTAGACACGCCCTCTGTTCTGTCTAAATAGACAACTTTACAGAATTCATTCAAATAATCAAAATGCCCTTTCCAATCTGAACCTACTGTAAATATATCAATATCATATCTTTTTATATCATCAATCTTCTGACCTTCATATTCTTCAACAATAATCTCATCAGCCAGACCAGTAGCCCTGACAGCCTCAATGCGCTCCATCAAAGACTGCTGTACATTGATTTTACCTCTCTGCTGGTCAAAACCATCTGCAGTGACTCCAACAACAAGGTAATCACCTAAGGCTTTAGCGCGTTCAAGCAAACGGATATGACCATAGTGCAATAGGTCATATGTACCGTATGTTATTACTTTAATCATCTTAGATAAACTTCTTTTCTCTTAAATCCAAGAATGCATCAATCAGTTTATCATAGTCGTCCTTATGCAGATAACCGATGTGACCAACACGGAAAATGGTGTCCTTCATATCACCTCCATTTGGACAAATCCACATACCATAATCATCCTTAATCTTTAAAAAGATTTCGTAAGCAGATTGTGTAGTTGGATGAAGAGGGGTAACCGCATTTGAAAGGCTTTCTGACACTATCTCAAATGGAAGTTTATATTCCACCAATTTATCACGAAAATACTTTGCCAATTCTGCACAACGGGCTACTTCGGTATAAGCACCGCCCATAGCCTCAATCTCCCTTAATCGAACATTAATTTGCCGCAGAATACTAACAGCAGGAGTCCATGGGGTCTGACCTCTTTCCATATTCTTTAGTGCCAACTTCAGATCGAGATACTGACAACAACACTTATTCTCCTCACTTATACGCTTAAGTGCCGAAGGGGCAAGAACCAGCATTGCAATACCAGGGGCGCACGCCAATGCTTTCTGTGAACCAGTAATCATTATACCTGTGTTGGTTGCAGCCATATCAAACGGATCACAGAGAAAAGAACTAATTGCATCAACAATCAAGAAAAGGTTATTGCGCTTACAAAAATCAGAAATCAAATTGATGTCATAATGTACACCTGTAGATGTTTCATGTTTCTGAACTAAAAAAGAAGTATATCCCTTATTTTCATATGGAGCAAGATCTTCTGGTTTCAACGCTTTACCATGTTCCAATTTAATCTCAGTAAAAGGAATACCATGTAAAGAAAGAAGTTCAACAAAACGCTCACCAAAGCTTCCACCATTAACAACAAGTGCTTTATCGCTTTTATTTAACGAATTCATTATTGCAGCTTCCATACCGCCAGAACCAGAGCATGTTAAAAAAGCCACACGACTATCATCTGTAGCATTAGCGAATTTCTTCATCAAACACTCGTTCTCCAGCATCAGGCCGGAGAACTCCGAAGTTCTGAAATATGGAACCTGCTCTGAACCTATTGCCAGTACAGATTCTTTGGATTGGACAGGGCCTACAGTAAAATTTAGCATCTTAATAGATTATGAGTGATTATTCCTTACAATAACATCAAAATACGTATTTCTCTTAAGCATATCTTCTTCATTCAGTTTATAACTAAGCTTATGGAAACGCGTCATATTCTTAAGGTCATTCCAATACTGAGCATCATACTCATTAAACAGATGAAGAAGCAGTATATGAGGAATAGAATTACAATATGGAGGTATTTTCCGAGCCTCTTCTGGATAGCGATCACAGACAATTGAGAAGAACTGATGAATCAAGAAATAGTCAACAAGCATTGTTTGTTTCTTCCAATATCCATATAGTAACTCACGTGTTGCTATAAGTAGCTTATTGTTTGTTTTAGCATACATACACCAACTTGACATTGTTGTAGCATGACCATCAGCCCCAGGTTTCAGAGTCTGGAATAAAAATAGTTCAGAATCGGTAATTGGGGCTGGTATATTACCATCAGTACATAAGACAGTCGCATCTAACCATAGTCCACCATGATTAATAAGTAACTCCAGGCGTAACAAATCCGAAAGATGTGTTATTGTAATCTGACCTTTTTCAAATTTTTGAATGATATATTCAGGAAATGTCACATACATCTTATAATTCTTCTCTGTAATCAGCACAACCTCCCAGTCAGAAAGGTTTTCAGTCACGGATGCATAACATCTCTTAACTACAGCTGGTGCGCCATCTAACCCCTGCCACCAGAAAATCCAAAGTTTTCGAGATTGTATATGCTCTTTTTCCTTATATATTCTATCAAATTCATCAAGGACACCAGAATATTTCTTACGTAACTTATTCTGAGTCTTTAAAGAAACAATTTCGCGAAGAAGCAATAAAGATGTCTTACTACGTCCCAATAGCAAGAACTGAATAATGGCTGTAAAGAGAACGCCTGCTTTCCAGTATTGCCTTAGGATTTTAATGCCACCAGATTTATTAAAATAATGCAACAGAGTACTCATAACTAATTCATCTTCAAATAGGGCTTTGCATATTTCAAGAATATTTGTTTAGGAGTTAAATCCGAAAAACAAATACTCATACAATTAATATCGCACCGGCACAAAATACGATTTCTTTCTTTGGCAGATCCTGATATTGACTTTAACAAATGAAATACGAAACTAAATAATTCTAATAGGAAGAACAATAGTGAAACGAATAAATAACGCCAAGAAGACTCATCAGAATAATAGATAATATTACCCTTAAAACTGGCAGGTTTTGTTGCCAACTGTAGTGGACTAGTCCCCTTTCCTGTCATTCCTTCATAATGAATAATAGTCATTTTAGAGTCAACATAACAATGATAACCTGCTCTATTTAACTTTCGTGATAAAGCAATATCTTCAGGACTAAAGAAGTATCGTTCATCGAACCATCCCATCTGTCTGAAAACTTCTGTTTTAATCAAGAAAAAAGCTCCCCACAGATCGTACGTCTGAAAAACTCCTTGTTGATTAACGTAAGGAGAAGGAGACTTCTGTTCGTTCCAGATCTTTAAGGAACCAAGGATATAAGTCCAAATTGTATGCTTAGGCCTGCCGCAACTTTGCTGCATGCCATCACCAAAAACAGATCGAGGACTGATAGCTGCAACTTCTTGAGGCAAGCTCTCAATTGTTTCAAACAGACTATCTATAACAGGCATTTTAATCTCTGTATCATCATTCAGAACAAAACAATAGCTGCCCTTTGCCTGCTTCAGTGCCAAATTATTATTCTCAGAAAAGCCTCTTATCTCGTCACTTACTATAAACGTTACCCAAGGAAAATCAGTCTTTACCTTCTTCAAATTCTCCTCTGAAAAAAGATAAGCCACAACAAAGGTCTCATACTTTACCTTTTTTGTATTATTCCTTATGCTCTCTAAACAAGGATATAGATTCTTGAGATTGTTCATACAAACAATCACTATGCTGACATCTACTGAATTATCTGTATTATTGTTCATTATCATCCTCATTAGGGTCCAAAACCTCACCAAAATCAGTATTGGCTATGACTTTTTCTTGTTCCCCATTATTCATCTGGTATACGCACATAAAGATGATTATCAAAATCATCATATTTCCCGACTCGTTGCAATAATCTGCATACGTTACTCCCTTACATAGATAGCTCGCTAATAATACCGTTATGACAACACACATAAAGGGTATATCTTCCCTATCCTTATAATAATACCTTAATGCAAAAAACAATAAAATACACAATAGAGGAGTAATATAAAAGCCCCAGTTGAACACATATGCACCAAGAATTCCATGAAAAATATATGTAGGATTCATATATCCATAATATTCTTGAATATAGACATTAAAAACATCTTCATCCAATCTTCCTAAACCGTCATCGTATCGTAGCCCCAAAACCCTTCTGAATAAAGGGAACTGACTGAACCCCATAAAAGGTTCTTTTAAATCAGGATATAATAAGTTTGTAAAATTCAATTGTGCTTCACCTGCATATCTAAAAGTTGTCATATCCTCTTCAATATTCATTCCTTCTTCACCAAACCTTGATAAGGTTATCATCGCAAACAAAGCAACAATAAGTGGTATTACGACTGCTGATACTTTTAATATTGTTTTTCTAAGATTAGGCGAAATATACAAATAGAAAAAAACAAAAAGAGCAACAAGCTCCATGAAAGAGAATACCATTGATGCTCTAGAAATAGCAGCCAAGATAGTATTAAACTTAAAAACAAAATAAAGGCCTATTGAACATTTATCAATAATAGTAAACCTATTAAATAAGAAATATTTAGCTATACATATTATTAACAGAACATATGGCATGGATCCAAAAATTCTCACCAAGATACCGAAGGATCCCGAAGAATTATCTCCATATGTTTCATCACGCATTTCTGCCAAATCGCCGCCGCTTAAGAAGAATTTAAATATTGAAGATGGCAATTGGAAGGCAAGATATACTGATAAAGCACCAATAATTACAGTTTGTACTTGGAGTATAAATTCTTCGTTATATTGAGTTATCGTTTTTATATTGTCAAGTTTACAATAGCCAAAAGACAATATCAATATACAATATAAAGAGAATTGATACAAGACGGCTTCCAATGTCACCTGCCCCCATGCTGTATATGTCAACGAGTAAGTAGGAAATAAGTAAAACAACAGCGAGAATATAGATGACAATGCATATAAGAAGGAAATAAGAGTGCACAAGCTATTGATTTTGTATCTTAAAACACAAAATACAAAAAGAATAACATACAAACTTGTATTAAGAAACACAACTAAATCCTCACTCATAACATCCTCATTTACAGCTAACAGAATCTGTTATATAAAACAGCAATAGGATATATTACTTTAGACCAATTATCTTTTGCTAATATATATTTTATTGTTTCATCATCTTCTATCTTCATAAGATGAATCAGTATATGACAACGCTGAATTAATTTTTCTTTTATAGGGCCAGAATTTCTTTCAATAATCAGCTTTGAAAAATAAGAGTACACTTCCTTTCTTTTTTTCACAAGTGGATGATTTGGATTTGAGTGCATCGAATCCATAGCTCCACCTGGTGTCTTACGATAACACGCTGTTTTTTCTGGAAGATAAATAAAATCTCCCATCATAGCTGCAGAAAAGGACATTGCGTAATCATACTTTGCTGGAGAAGACTGGAATACCGATGATTTAAAAACCTCAGACCGATACATGGTTGTCAAAGTCATGACGTAATTACCATTCAGAAGCGAAGTTATAACATTACCATTATGCGATCTTTTCATATACCCTTCATATGAAGGACGAGTTATCTCTTTTCCATCTTTATCCACTGTATAAAAACCTGTATGAACACATGTTACGGATGGATGAGATTCTAATACATCGTATTGCTTTTGCAATTTATCCGGATCTATCCAATAATCATCGCCCTCACATATCGCTACATACTTTGCAGGATCATGCCACTCTGAGATATAATTGAATTTTCTATCAGAACCAATAGCAGGATTCGAGTAATGATTGTATTTCAAGAGTAAAACGGCAAAGAAACAAGAATGATTTTTCTTATTCTGAGCAAATATCAGTGAATAATCATCATTTTCTTCTTTCTTGCTATACAAATTATTGTCTAAATCAAAATGTGTATTGAGATAACTCGTTAATACATTCTGCTCCCCGTCATTACTGCAATCGTCTACTATTGTACAGACATAGGGAAAGTTGGTATTCTGTGAGCAGAAACCATCTAATGTTTTTTCTATATAATTGGCCTGATTATATGTAAAGCAACGTACACAGACTGGGAAAAACAACGATTCCATACCTAAACTTTAGTGTTTCAGTTTATTCAACACTGATTTAACAATGGCCTTCACCTCCAAATACTCTTCCATTTCTGTTTTTCTACAGATCAGCAGAAATACAAAACTACCGACAAACAACTGCAAAGGTAAGATAATCCAATATGAGAATGGAAGATATTTTAAAAAGTAAACAACTGCTGCTACACAAAATGACAAAACAAATGAACCTGATATATCTTTTATCTGCATCCAAGAACTATAGTTCAACTTTCTACCAGTATAATAGGAATTCAGGAAGAAAGCAATAATACCAGTAACCACTACTCCCCATAGCATATAATAAATATCAACGAATATACCCAACAGCAAAGGAACTACTCCTATTATCTTCTTTACTATCTCCAAATATAAGAATATATCACTTCGGCCTTGTATCTGAAGCATATTCAAATTAATGGAGTGGAGTGGATATAGAACCATTGACAAACATATTAATGGAAGATATGATGCTGCCTCATGCCATTGTGGACCTATTAAACAATATATAAGCGGTTCGGCAATTGCACCTATGCCAATCATACAGACTGCAGTAATGAACATTGATACTTTAATAATCTTTCTATAAGCCTGAACCATTCTCTCCGTATCACTCTGAACCTCAGCTAAAGCCGGAAAAGAAACACGCTGAATGATTGTGGTAAGGTTTTGAGAAAAAATACCTGCATACTCTTTAGAACGAGAATACTGGCCAAGTGTTGCTGGGCTATAATACTTACCTACGACCACCTGATATAGCTGATTCCATATATTATTTAGTAGTCCTGATGCCATCATTTTCCACCCAAATCCCCACATATAGTGGAAACTTTCTTTATTAAATGACAACTTAGGGCACCAGCGTACTAAAATCCATAATACAACCGTATATACAATATTCTTAGATATCTGCTGACCGACCAATGCCCACACGCCAAAACCAGAATATGCCATCCAAATGCCAATAATGCCACTGGATACGGCTGAGATTAAGGAAGCCTTGGTCTTTGTTTTAAAATCGATCAATTTGGTGAGTATAGTTGTCTGCGTAATAGAAAGCGCCTGAATGATTAAAACCAGACCCATCACACGACAAAGATCTACAAGTTCTTCACGATTAAAGAACTGAGCTATAAACGGTGCCGAAATAAACAATAAAAAGAACATGGCTATACTCATGGCCATATTTGTAATAAACATCGTATTATAATCGGCATCTGTAGTATCGTTCTTACGTATCAATGCATTTGAGAAGCCACTGTCTACAATGCCACTTAGAATAACAGTAAAAATAAGTACAATACCTATCAATCCGTATTCAGCCGGAGTAAGCATTCGTGCAAGAATAATACCTATCAGGAATGTTACACCTTGACCAAGGAATGCATCAGCAGCGCTCCATAATGTACCCTTTACCGTTTTATTTTTTAAATTTTCTTCCATAACTTACTCTAAAGAAGACAATATCTTACGATATCGAGTAATGGTGTCAATAACATGTCCCTCATCATCCACCACTTTTATTCCACCATTTTTAATAGCTGTCTGATACTTAGTGGCCTTTTTAAACTTATGATTCTGGTCCATCAGATAAGGAACTGGGAGGAAACCTTCAGTGAATACTTTATAAAAGCCTTCTGGCGTATAGAGATTGGGGATATTTGCCTCTAACAACTCAATAGCACTTTTAGCTTCAGCATAGAGTGCATTGAAACGCTCTTGTGCTTCCCTATCATATTTCATATTAGGTACCTTTCCCATCGCTCTGGCAACACGGTATTCTCTAAGGGCATTCAATGTAATTTTGATACTCTCTTTAATGACAGGTGGGGTAGCTAAGCGTACTGCCTCACAATAGTTCACAACATGAATGATTTCAGGACTATCATTATTTTCTGGTTCAATATCGTCCATCAAACAAGTTACAGCAGCCAACTGCACCTTGGCATATTCCAAATCAGGAGCAAAATAGTCTAAGCCTGCACGAGACTGGAGGCTAACATGAAAATGATCATCTTCCAGTTCGCGTACTAATTTCAACATAGTACGGCCTTTTGCCAAATCCTGTACACCCCAAGTATATTTGGGAGTATTCAACATATTTTGCAAGATCAGATGTTTAACACCCAGCTTCTTACATGCCTTTGCTGCTAAAAAGCCTGAAATGATATATGATATATCATCTGCACCTCGGAAAGCAAAATGATGCGGCACATTGGGCTCAACTGGTTTACCTGTTGTAACAATATATCTTACCGTATCAAAATGTTCTCTTAGATTTTCCAGTAATGTGTTATGACCACGGCCATCCAACTCGTCAAACCACCAGAAACTTAATGCGTGCCATGAAATATTCAATGCTCTTTCATGAATTCGAGCCAACCCCGGTACATCTTTTGTTCCAGAATAGGTACGTACCAACATAGGGTTAGCATTCTCCTTGATTAACCGATATTCCATTTCTGAGTTTACTGGTACACCACCACCATTAGGCAGGCCATCCCACTTTTCTCCGAAATGAGCTTGGGTGAGCTGAGAACTACCAATACTCAGCACATCAAGCAACTGACTTTGAGCCAAAATCCTACACCAAGAATTATATTCTTTCAGAGCCTCCATCCTATTAGGATTATAAGGCCCTGAGTGAGTTCGGATTATAGGCAGAGTATGTCTCTTTTTAGCATATTCTAATCTTGCCACGAAACTATCATTATCTTTACCACATTCAGGATAGCCTAAATGATCCAATGGTGGTTCCAACTTCCATCGCTCAGATTCTATAAGTTTCTTGGCAAAATCCCAGCGCATTTTGTCGTATTGGCTATCATTTACCAATGAAGCTGGCAACAAATTCTCAGGTACGCCATACATACGAAGTGATTCCACGGGTGTCTCATTTCCCTTAAAGCAAAGTACCTGGCCATTCGTTTTGGCCTTAACCATCTCGCATGTATCGGGAAGGCCAGCAAAAGAAATATCAGTAATGACGCCACCATCAGCCTTCATCATCTTGTCGCCTATCAAGTGTTCATAAAGCGACATAAAGTAATCACAGCCTTCTTTGGGATCCAATCGATAACTGAAACCAATACGATTGATATTATTGTCAAGAATCCACTTTTTTATCAGAGTATAGTTGTTCAGTTTGTGAATGTCTTCCACGGCCTCTGCCACATCATCATTAGCCACAAGTACTTTGTAGCCACAATCCCTTAACAGATTGGCCATTGTAAAAATACCCATGGTGTGCACATCTACCAAGGGCTTGACAAAACCAAACACGTCATTCGAGATAGCCTTATTCTTCATGAGTAATAAAGTTTAAGATTTCCTCTTTAGACTTACCTTCCAGTCCAAGATTCTTTAGTGTTCTACCATTTGAATGCAAGTCCATATTCAGTAATGCCTCACAGATATGTAACATTGACTCTAATAATGGAGTAGCCACACCAGCAGCCTTACCCAATTCTATAATTGGCAAAACACCTGTCGGAATATCCTCAGTTAACTGACGTGTAAAAATAGTTGAAGGAGATTTAATATCGTGATAAGCAGGATTATTACGCATACGTTCACAGAGTGTCTCACCTATAGTATCCTTATAAGCAAACTTTATCCAGTCCTTTACACTCAATAAGTCTATTCCATATGCTTTACCAACAGTAAGACGCTCAGAATCAAACTTCTCTATAAACTCAGCAACCTGTTCTGTCATATCACGATAGAACCAGAAAACTTCATTGCGTTCAATGGTGGCTGCGTTAAACAGTAATACGCAAGGATGAAACATAGCGCCAATATTTTCAAGGCTTGTTCTCAATACATTATCTGCTTTCTTGAAACATGAAAATATCGGATTCAACTTTGAAAGGATATAATCAGTATCTGCAGCAGGTAAACCTGAAAGCAAAACCTCATCCTTTATTCCTATCACATTCACATGTCCATTCTCAATCACACGACAGGCATATACCAGAGTCTGTGCTTCGCCCAGATAGACACGTTTTGTACACCCAGCATTTTTCAGTGCCTGCTTAAATACCAAACCGCCACAAGTTCTACCTGGATTCAAAACAATGACTTGACCCTCCTCTAAAAAAGGTGCTAATGATGAAGCTACTGCTTTATGAGCATTGGCAACTGTCGTCACCATAATAATCTCTGCGCCTTTAACCGTTTCTGCAATATCTGTTGTTACACAACCTATCTTTCCAAAACCGTTTAACCGACCTTCCAAACGAATACCGCCCAAATTCTTGAGAGTATCCATCTTTGGAACATCTATATCATATATGCTTACATCATAACCGAGCATTGCAAGATGGCCAGCCATTGTTTGACCACCATTTCCGGCACCAATAATAGCTATTTTCATTATCTATTTCTTAAAAGATCATGCATCATAATATCTCGTCCATCATTTGAAATAACTTTGATATTCGAATCAATATATGATACTTTTTGTTCTAACTCTTCTTTTGTCTTTGCTGAGCAAAGATATCCTGCAGGTCTATCACCACTTGTGTTTGCGCCATGTATTTCCATTCCAGAAGTCTTATAAAGGAAATACTCATCAATATAGCCCTTATCTTTCAATTCTGTTAATCCATCCATATGGTCAAAAACACCAGGTGTACAATATATATAAACCATTCTACAGTAATCAACCTGTTTGACAGGACAAACAACAGGGGATTCTCCAAGTATCAAATCGACATACTTCGACATAATATTGACTCCAGAAAGAACCTCAATGAGTTTATACTTAGAGCCGCCACCCATTCTTGCACTGAATTCAATGACATTTATCTCTTCTTCATTGACAATCATCTGTACAAGCAGAGGAGTGTTATATAAATTAAATGCTTTTGCTATGCTTTGAGCAATTGAAGTTATGCTCTGTTCCTGTTTTTCATTTAGTGCAGGATAGTCACTACAAAGAATAGTAAAAGATTTGCGATTCTTAATTTTCAAAGATGTTGTAGCTGACAACAACTTTGCAACACCTCCCTCTATATAGAAATCGGCAGATATTTCCTTTCCTTCCTTAAATTCCTCAACAATAGCTGTATTTGTACGACTGAAGTTAATAGCCTCAGCTATGTAGGTTTTATAATCGTCGATTGAGTCTACCCTTTTCACACCCTTTGAAGAATTACAATCAACAGGTTTAACAACCAATGGATACTTAAAGCCTTTGATCAATGCTTCGTCCGAGTTATCTACTATAGCAAAACTAGCTGTTGGTATATTATTAGCAGAAAGAACCTTTTTCATATAAGATTTATTGGTCACATTCAGCCCTGTCTGATAATCAACATAGCAAGGAAGGCCTAACTTCTCAGAAACATACGACACAGTCAATAACGCCTGATCTGTACAAGCTGTACATATCAGTTCAACTTTTTCTTGTTTGGCTATTTCTTCTACCGCAACAACATCTAAGGTACTTGCAACGATATGTTTGTCAGCATACTCTTTTGCTGGTGGATTTTCAAAGTAATCCACTAAAATGATATAATTTCCTCTTGCCTTTAATTCTTGGATCAATGCAATCTGGTCTGCACCACCCGCCAAAACTAATATCTTCATAATATAAATAAGTAACCAATTAGTATCTCGCAAATAATAATTCAAAGAAATCTAACTCTGCTTTATCACTTTCGCTATAGTAAAGGCTTTCATTAGGATTAACGCCTCTAAGAATACGAGCAGGTGAACCTGCTATTACAACCTCAGATGGTACATCTCTAGTTAAAAGGCTTCTTGCCCCAATGTACGCGTGATGTCCAATTCTCTTAGCCTTTGCAGAGATACTAAGTGCGCCTTGACCAACAAAAACAAAGTCTTCCATCTCTGTATATGCGCCAATAGTGGCACCTCCTGCAATAAAGCAACTATTCCCTATATGAGTAGTATGCGAGATATTTACGTGAGATAATAGAACTGTATTACTACCTATTGTAGAATCTGCTTGAACATAAGTGTAAGGAGATATATAAACGCCAGTCTCTGATATCTTTGCGAAATGAGAAATAACGGCATTAGGATGAATCATCGATGGAACCTTACCTCCTTGATTAATAATTTTATCTGAGACTTCGGTACGGATTTTATTATCTCCCATCGTTAGCATAAAAGACTTACCTGCCAGATTGCCCATAGCGAACAAATCATCAAACGAACCAAGTATTTCTATGCCATGGTCATATTCGCCAGTTCTTTCTGAATTGTAGTGATATAGCCCAGCTATTTTGTAGCCACATGCTAAAGCAAGATCTATAAATACTGGAGTATTATGCCCTACACCTAGAGCATATATATATTTATTATTCATTTTTAATCAAGCCAACAACTCTTTCTATATCCTCATCCGATAATGTATGATGCATAGGAAGACATATAACCTCATTTGCCATCTTTGTGGCAACTGGTAAATTATCAGGTGTTGCACTTGACAAACCGCGATAGGTTGAGAAATCACTTATCAATGGATAGAAATATCTACGACCAAGCACGCCTTGTTCCTTCATCTTAAAGTAGAGCTCATCACGAGTCATACCATAATTGCTATGCACAAAAATAGGGAAGTAAGAATAGTTGTGCTTTACACCTGGCATATCATCCCAGAACTCAATACCTTCCACATTACGCAATGCCTCACGATATTTTATCGCTACCTGATGTCGAGCCTCGATAGCAGAATCAACCTGTTTAAGATTCAATAGTCCATAAGCAGAACGCATCTCGTCCATTTTAGAGTTAATGCCAGGAGCCACGACTTCAGTTTCGCCTGCAAAACCAAAATTCTTCAAGTAATCAATACGCTTTTTGGTTTTCTCATCATGCATCACCATAGCACCACCCTCAATAGTATTATATACCTTTGTTGCATGGAAACTCAATGTTGACATATCACCAGCATTCAATACAGACTCGCCATTAACTTCAACACCAAAGGCATGGGCAGAATCATAAATTACTTTCAAGCCATATTTGTCAGCGATTTCCTGGATAGCCTTCATGTTACAAGGCTTTCCATATACATGAACAGGCATAATGGCAGTTGTCTTAGGAGTAATTGCAGCTTCTATCTTATTAGGATCAATACATCCAGTTCCCCACTCGACGTCAACAAATACAGGCTTGATACCATTCCACCACAATGCATGAGTGGTTGCGACAAAGCTATATGGTGTTGTTATAACTTCACCAGTTATTCTCAATGCCTGCAACGCAGTTATTAATGGAAGTGTACCATTGGTGAACAAACTGACATAAGGAACCTTAAGGTATTCTGCCAGTGCTTTTTCTAAAAGTTGATGATAATGGCCATTATTAGTTATCCATTTACGATTCCAAATATCCTTGAGTAATTCATTAAACTCATTAAGATCTGGAAGTAATGGTGATGTTACTGTTATAATATCCTTATTCATTGCTTAGACGTATTTGATAAATTAGAGACCAATAAACATCTTGAGATCATTTTCCTTATGAAGAATATAGAAAGAAGTTGCAAAAAAAGCAAAAAGAACAAAAAGCAAACATGCTTTTGAACGCATAGGTCCTGTCTTCTTTACGGGAATAGTAGATGCCTGAATCACAGCAAAGGCTGGTGTATCCTCCTGCAACTTCATCTCTGCCTGCTGATATTGAGCAACTACTTGCTGATAAACAGAACGCTGTAATATCATCTCGGTTTCCAGTTCAGACTTTCTTTGAAGAATACGCTCCTGGAATGAGTGCAAGTTGGCATCTGCAAATGCAGCATAAGCACGACTCGCTTTCTCATACTTGGTTTTGGCTTCATTCAGAAGTTTCTTATTATACTCCAAATCAACACGAGCTTTACTTGTACGATAGTCGGTAATATATCTTTGGAGTAAAGCCAAGGTTGAATCAGCCATTTCTGTACATACTACAGGATCCACATCCTTAACACTAAGGTTAATAACCATTGTCTTCTTATCTACTTGACAAGAAATATCCTCTGATATTGCTTTAACCATTGCATTCTGATCGGTAGTCAAGCGTCTGGGATTAATGGTATCAGACTTTGGCTCATTACCTTTAATCAATTTAATAAGACTGCTAAAAGCTTTTCCCAACAATGGTTTCTTCTGAATATCTTTCCTATATTCATAGTAAGAATACTCCTGATTTGCATCCTCAGGATGAACCTTTATTTTAAATATATCGGCTTTAAAATCAACAGAAGCCATTAAATCAGGGTAAAGAGTTGGGAATAAAGCATCAGACCCGCTACCCATACCGGAGCCTAACTTTACACCAAAACTACTTGCCAATGAAGCTAAACTACTAGTAGAAGTTGAGCGATTGGAAAGTTCTGGACTCAACTTGACCGTACAGGTGTAATAGTTGGGAATTGACAGCATATATAATGCAGACAATGCAAAAGCCACAGGAAGAACGATATAATACAATCGTTTATGATTAAGAAGATCATGATAAACCTTAACATAATCTATCGCTTTCTTCTTAGGGGTTAACGTTTTATTCTCAGTCATAATCTTATTTTACTAAGTTAGCAATGGTGGCGAACATGGTGGCAAGGCTGGCAACGCTGGTACCAATACCTAACCAACGAGAGATAACATTATTATCAACAGGGGCCTTAGAAGGAACTACGATTTCGCAGCCAGGCTCAATCTTGCCGCCCTTCTTGGCTACAGCCATTGTACCGTTCTGATAAACGATGTATGTGTGGCCCTTCTTGGCGCGATTACCAAAACCACCAGCCTGTTTGATATAATATTTATATCCTTGACCTTCGTTATAAGCTACCGTATTAGGAGCATTAACATCGCCACTGATACGAACAGTATGGTTGAAGCGAGGAACAATGAGACGGTCGCCATCCATCAGTTCGATATCCTGGGTAGAACCGGGATTAGCAAGAGCCTCATCGAGGTGGATACCTACGGTATAGGTATCAGACTGGGCAATCTTGTCGATAGCAATAGAGTCCTTACCATCAGCACTCTGGCGAGCCATGCGTAACACTGCCTGCATACGGGCCTTCTCATCGTCAGACATTTTACGAACCAAGCGGGCGCCACGCACATCACTGCCGGGGATAGCACCACCAGCTGCCTTGATGACATCTGAGAGGCGCTGGTTCTTGGTCTCCATAGTATATGTACCCTGGAAGGCAACCTCGCCCTCGATACTTACACGAACAGGGTTCTGGTAGACAGGGCTCTTACGGATCTGAACGATATCGTATGGCTCAAGCACAAAGCTGCGGTCGCCATCAACATTGAAGTTATCCTTAAGAGGGAAGCTGAAGGTCTTGGCAATCTCCATGCCTGCCTCAGAAGCGTTAGGATCGTAAATGCGACGTGACACATCGACCTTGAGGGTAGATGCAGCATCGGTAAGTCCTCCAGCCAGCAGGATGAAGTCCTCGATAGTCATATTATCGGCATACTCGTATGTGCCAGGGAAGATAACCTCACCATCGATAGTGAGGGTGCGCAGATTCTGATGGGCAGCCAATGTAGGAATGAAGATAACATCCTCGTTCTTCAAAGGTACATCAGCCTCGGTGCCATTCAGAATGCCATCGATATTAAGAGAGATGACCTCCTGAGTGCGGTTGGGCTTCATGCGGCGCATAACAGCACGTGAGGTCATGGCCTCCTCGGTAAGTCCAGATGCAGTCTCAATAAGAGTGCGGACGCTGCTAACCTTATCGCCCAACTGGTACATGCCGGGGCGCCATACAGCACCCTTGATCTCAACCATATTCTTATAGCGGTTGTATACAGAGTCAACAATAACAGAGTCGCCATCGGTCATCTTGAAGCTCGACATGTCGAACTCTTCAACATTATAAACACTCTTAAGGTCTTCGCTCTTGCGGAGAACACGTACCTGCTTCTTATAAGCATCGCCAGCAAAACCGCCACTATACTTAAGCAAGGTGGCGAGGCTCTCGTTTGCCTTCATCTCGTAAGCCATTGGGCGCTTTACGCGACCAGTGATATCAACCAGGCAATCGTATGCGCCTACCTGAACAACATCGTTATCCTGCAAACGGATATTACCTGCCAAACGGCCATTGAGAATAAACTCATAGACATCGACAGTAGTAATGAGGCGGCCCTGACGGTAGACCTTAATGGCACGGAGTGTACCGAGATCGCTGATACCACCTGCCATATACAGGGCATGGAATACTGTGGCAAAGGCACTGAGGGTATAAGTGCCGGGCACCTTAACCTCACCCATCACATTAACCATAATGGTACGGGTCTGACCAACAGTTACCTTGATATCTGAACTCTGGTAGTAACTACCAAGTTTGCTGCGAATGCGCTTCTGGGCAGAGGCTACAGAAAGGCCACTGACATGGATAGGTCCGAAATCAGGCACAGTTACATCGCCATCGGGGCTAACTGTGAGTGAATTGCTCTCCTGCGAAGCGCCGTAGATATCGATGATGAGCTGATCGCCAGGACCCAGAACATAGTTCTGAGGTGTGGCAATGTTCATCTGAGGCTCAAAAGAGAGGTTCTTGCTGTTAAAAATATCACGACCAAAGACTTTCTTACCCTTTGGCTTAAGATCCTGCTCATCAACTTCGGGGAACAAAGACATATCGCCGGTCTGCTGAGTGGTAAGACCAGCCTGATCGACGTTGCCGGTTTTGACGGTTTTATCAGACTTAACCTCGTTGTTGACACGCATACGTTCCTTGGCGTTGTCGATAGAATTATCAACAGCGTTATCAAGACCACGCTCCGTAATCTGCTTGGAATACTGCTGACGCAAACGCTGCAGCTGTTCAACAGTTGCACCGCGCTCCATCAGCTGTTTTACCATATCGGCATTTGAAACACCTGATTTTCTTAATTCGAGAGCATACTTTACCACTTCCTGATCGGAAATGCTTTGTGACCACATTGCCACACTGGCAAAGAGACAAAGCATCGATAACAAAATCTTCTTCATTACCACCTTAAAAATATATTAAAATTCAAAAAGACACAAAAAACACCCTTCCCAACATCTATGCATAACTATCTGAGACATAGGATGTTAGTAATAAAATTAGTTTTATCAATACATGGAATAAATGGGAGACCTTTGGAACCGGTTCCATTTTTCCGATGCAAAAGTAGGTTAAATAATCGAGAATAACAAACTTTTTGCTGGAAAAATTGCAAAAAGATGTATTTTTTCCTGCCATTGGGACAGGTATCAGACAGCCACACCCTGCTGGCATCTTCAGTTATCGTTCATTTCTTGCGTCCCGTTGGTAAAATATCCTAATTTATTTGGATATTTGCGTAGTTATTCGTAACTTTGTCGCCCAAAAGATAATTATATATGGTTGAAGACAACGAAATAAGGTGGTATGCTATGGGCTGTACCAGTTCGAAGAAAGAGCTGAAGGTGAGGGATGACATCCGGAACTATGGGCTGGAGGCGTTTGTACCGCTGAAATATCATATCAAGACCATCAAGCGTCAGAAGCACAGGGCTCTGGTGCCGGCGATGCCGGGATTGATGTTTGCCAAGGGAACGCTTGACGAACTACAGGAGTATATCCAAAACCATGCGCATTTCAACGTTTACCTGAGGAAATCGACCTTCTCGAACAAGGAGGATTATCTGACGGTACGCAACAAGGATATGGAGGACTTTATTGCCGCTACTGAGGACCATGAGGCGCACATTACTTACTTCAGACCGGACGAGATCAACCTGCAGGCGGGTGACAGGATTCGCGTGAAAGGGGGTATCTATGATGGTAAGGAGGGTATCGTGATGCGCATCAAAGGAAAAAGGAACAAGCACCTGGTGGTGCAGATACCGGGAATGCTGGTGGCGGCGATAGAAATTGAACCAGAACTGGTGGAGCTGAAAGAGGATTTAGATAAAAAGGACAGAAGAACAAATCGTAAAGACAGAGTAACTGGATTTAAAGACAGAGTAACAGATATCCCAGAAAGACCTTCGAAGGATGTAGAGGGGGATAAGAAACTGCTGTATGAGCATGCACATCGGGTGCTGTTTGAGATTACAGGGCGATATCAGGAGAATGAGGAGTATTATCTGCTGATGTCGGAAATCAAGCGCGCCAAAGCGCGACTGGCTTCGTTTAAAGGATTCACACCTGCTACCGAGGCGGAACTGGCGTTGCCGATGTATATGGCGGCTGTGGCGCTTGGGGAGGACGTTGATAAAAGCCGGGAAAGACTGGAGAAGGCGACGGATCGACTCAAAGAGTCGAGTAATCTCAAGAAAAAATGTCTTGAGATTATGAGATCCCTCGACTGCGCTCGGGATGACAGGGGGGAAAACGCTCGGGATGACAGGGGGGGAAAATGCTCGGGATGACAGGGGGGAAAATGCTCGACATGACAAAGGGGCGCTTGAGAAAATGTAAAAATGTAACAATTTAAAAATGTAACAATTTAAAAATGTAACAATTTAAAAATGTAACAATTTAAAAATGTAACAATTTAAAAATGTAACAATTTAAAAATGTAAAATTATAATTTTAACTGATTATGGAAATGATTAAGCTTGACATTACTAAGGCGGCTTGCTTCTTGGAGAAGGGAGCTGTAGAGAGTTTTGAACCAAAAGTAGCTGAGGCACAGAAGGCACTGGAGGACGGTACCTGTCCTGGTAACGACTTCCTGGGTTGGTTGCACCTGCCCAGCAGCATCACACCTGCTTTCATCGATGAACTGCAGGCTTGTGCCGACACCCTGCGCGCTAACTGCGAGGCTATCGTAGTGGCTGGTATCGGTGGTTCGTACCTGGGTGCTCGTGCCGTGATCGAGGCCCTGAGTCCTGCATTCGGCGGTAAGAAAGGTGCTGAGATCCTGTTTGCCGGTAACAACATCAGCGAGGACTATCTGTTTGAGCTCACCGAGTATCTGAAGGATAAGAAGTTCGGTGTGATCAACATCTCGAAATCGGGTACCACAACTGAGACTGCCCTGACATTCCGTCTGCTGAAGAAGCAGTGTGAGGCTCAGCGCGGTAAGGAGGAGGCTAAGAAGGTTATAGTAGCCATCACTGATGCCAAGAAGGGTGCTGCTCGTACCTGTGCTGACAAGGAGGGCTACAAGAGCTTTATCATCCCAGATAACGTGGGTGGACGTTTCTCTGTACTTACTCCAGTGGGACTGCTGCCTATCGCCTGTGCTGGTTTCAGCATCAAGGAACTGGTGGCTGGTGCTCAGGAGATGGAGAAGGCTTGTGCGCCATCTGTACCATTCAGCCAGAACCCTGCTGCACAGTATGCTGCCGTACGTAACGGACTGTACCAGAATGGTAAGAAGATTGAGATTATGGTGAACTTCCAGCCTAAGCTGCACTACTTCAGTGAGTGGTGGAAGCAGCTCTACGGTGAGAGTGAGGGTAAGGATCTGAAGGGTATCTTCCCTGCCAGCGTGGACTTCACTACCGACCTGCACTCTATGGGTCAGTGGATTCAGGAGGGTGAGCGTACCATCTTCGAGACAGTGATCAGCGTTGAGGAGCCAGAGAAGAAGCTGCTGTTCCCATCGGACGAGGAGAACCTGGACGGACTGAACTTCCTGGCTGGCAAGCGTGTAGATGAGGTGAACAAGATGGCTGAGCTGGGTACTCAGCTGGCTCACGTGGATGGTGGTGTGCCCAACATGCGCATCTGCATGCCTCGCTTGAGCGAGCGCTACCTGGGACAGCTGATCTACTTCTTCGAGATTGCCTGTGGTATCAGTGGCAACGTGCTGGGCGTGAACCCATTCAACCAGCCTGGTGTAGAGGCTTACAAGAAGAACATGTTTGCGCTGCTTGGCAAGCCCGGCTACGAGAAGGAGAGTGAGGCGATTAAAGCGCGCCTAGCTTAGTTTTAGGCACGGATTCTTGGACGAGCCAAGCGGCAAAGCCGAGCGAACGCGGATTTAACACTGATTTATGATAAGAACTGTGTTATTTGACATGGACGGGGTGCTGTATGATTCTATGAGGAATCATGCAGCGGCCTGGGTCCAGTCGATGCAGAAGTTCGGTATCAACATGACGGCTGATGATGCCTACGCCACTGAGGGTGCTCGTGGCGTAGACACCATCCGTTATATGGTGCGGCAACAAAAGGGTATTGAGATCTCTGAGGCGGAGGCCCAGGAGATGTACGATGAGAAGAGTCGTATCTTTCACTCGATGCCGGAGGCGCCCATCATGCCGGGCATCCTATCGCTCATGGAACAGATAGATGCAGCGGGCATCTCTATCGGGGTGGTGACTGGCTCGGGGCAGCGACCGCTTATCGCTCGTATCTTGCGTGACTTTGGCCGGTTTGTGTCGCCAGAGCATATCACGACTGCGTATGATGTGCCCCGAGGGAAACCGCATCCTGATCCTTATCTGATAGGAATGAAAAAGGCTGGCGGGTTATTGCCCTCAGAGGCGATTGTCGTGGAGAATGCGCCACTGGGGGTTCGAGCTGGTATAGCTGCGGGATGCCTCCCCGACCAGGTGCTCCTTGATGCCGGGGCAAGTATTCTTTTTCCAAGCATGCCCGCGCTTAGCGATGCTTGGAAAGAGGTGATTTCCAAGATCCATTGATTCATTTTTTGTTCTATCGAACAATGGGGGATACTCCCCCAGCGGTGCTGAGCATTCCTCCCCTTCCATTGTCATCCCGAGCGTTCTTCCCTACCCTGTCATCCCGAGCGTTCTTCCCTACCCTGTCATCCCGAGCGCAGTCGAGGGATCTCATTAAAAGGGCAACGCCCTTAATGTATTGTCCTTTTCTTTCGGCGCAAAAGAAAAGAACTAAAAGAAAGCATCACCCACCCAAGGCCCTCCCTCAAGGGAGGGATGCAACCGCTCCTACTCGTCGCTCTTTCATTAAGGTATGCTCGGACCATCAAAGGTCCGGCATTATCTCAGCGACTACGCGTGGCTGGTCGCCTTTTTGGGGGCTTGCCCCCAATAAGCAATTATGGCGAATCCGTAGCGTAAGCGGAGGACAAAGGCTCGAGAGCCATACCAAAACTTTTATGGAGAGGGTTTTCCCTCGGAATAAATTAAGTCTCCCTTACAAAGGGAGATTTAGAGGGTGGTGTTTCTTTTAGTTCTTTTCTTTGCGACAAAGAAAAGGACAGTTCTTTTGGTCCTTTTAAAAAAGGACATGCAGGGCAACGCCCTGCAATAAGAGATGTCTCGACTACGCTCGACATGACAGAGGGAGGGGAGAAGCTCGACATGACAGAGGGAGTGGTGATACGCTCGACATGACAGAGGGCGGAATGACAGAGGAGGAGGATGAAAATCCTACCTTTATTTGAAATGGAGGGTTACATTTTTGTAGCCTAGGGAGTGGAAGAGGTTTTGGAGTTGGGACTGGGCGTTGGTTTGGGCGGCTTGGAGGTTTTCGGGGGTGAGGCAGTGGTGGAGCATCTGACGGTGGGCCTTTTGGTAGAGGGCCTGATGGGTCTGAGGAGACCACTTGCCGGACTCGTAGAAGGGCTTGGTCTTGGACTCATCGATGAAATCGTTATCTAAAAGGCCGACTTTCGGGAGCGTTACTTGGAGGGTGTCGCCATGAATGACCATGGCGTCATCGCTTAACGACTGCATGTTGATGCCTAAACGGAGGGTGCCATAGTAGATACGTACCAACTCATCATCGGAGAAGAAACCTTTACGGACGGTATCGACCATCTCCTCGGCAGAGATAGACAGGAACTCCCACTCGCCAATAGCTCGAATGGACTGTATCTGCGTGGGCGTGGGGTCAATCTGCTCATTGGTGGCCAACTCGAGGTAATTATCCTTGAAGGCACTCTTCACCCAGAAGAACATAGCGATAACCGCTATCACAACAACTGCACCTAAAACTATCTTGTAATGCTTCATAAAGCCGCGTTTTTTATTATGTGCCCGAAATCCAAATCCTCTCGGAAAGCGATGGTGATGTTCTGCTCGTCATAGCCCAACTGCTTGAGCATGGGCACCAACACCTTGGCGGCATTGGCCCGGGCCGTCTCCTCAATCCCCATACCGGGGATGCTCTGCAGGATAGCCTCCCTACCCTGCTGCTGATAGCCTGCCAACTCCTCATCGCTGAAATGCGCACGCGTCAAACCCACATACTGTTTGACATGACGCTGATCAATCTTAGAACTGGTCATCACCACCTGAGGGTCGGGCAGCACAATCGTAATCTTATCGCCACTGCGCTCGATGTTCTTCTCGGAGAACTCGGAGAAATCGATAAAAGCCTTGATCTTGGCATCCATCGGAATGGCTATCTTACGATCGGCCAAGGGCACCTTGACATCGAACGACTTGCTGAGCAGCTGACCCTTGAAACGCAGGGCATCATCGTGGGTGATAATCTTATGCACCCGATACTCGGCCGTATAGAGCTTGGAGCACTGCTGCACCTGCATGATGAGCATGGGGACTGTGTCGACACCCTGAGCCAGACCGGCCTGGATGCTGGCGGGTTTTTCACGATGATGACAACCAAACACCAAGCCGATGACTACCAGACAGGCGACCACCCCTATGGCGAGAAAAAGCAACTTACGTCTGCGCATGCTACCCTACTCCATCTGCTGATCCTTGGTAATGCCTACCTCACCGAAATTGCTGACGGTGACTACCATCGGGATATACTCATCGGTCTGAGGATGGCACACACTGGCGGCAAAGAACAACTGATTGCCCTCGGCCTTATCGAACACAAAGCCCTCGAGGATACCAGTCTTACGATAGTCATCGTCGAGACAGGCGTTAAAGGCCGACTTGGTGAAGGTCTTGGTACAGAAGACACTGCCATCCTGACGGATAACCTTCAGGACAATGCGATTGTCGACAAACTTCTGACCAGACTCGTCCTTGACCATCGCCAGAGAGTCGCAGGCTGTACGGGAAACCTCTATCTGATACTGCTTGCCCAACCACTGTACATCCTTGACATCCTTATAATCCTGCATGCGGATAGGTGCCTGAGGCTGAGGGGTTTCGGTTTCCTGTACGATGATATCATCGTGCTGTTTTTTCTTACCACAACTAGTAGCTAAAAGCCCCACAAAAGTCAGGGCCAAGAGTGATTTATAGTTCATATTCTATTAAATTTTGCGGCAAAGATACAAAAAAAAGAATAAAAAATTTGGTATTTGCAGAAAAAAATATATCTTTGCCCCATGAATATTACTAAGACCCTTTTGACGACAGCACTACTACTAACCGTTTGCATCTGTCAAGCTAAAGTAGATTATAATAAGGACGTGAAGTATCAAGAGCTTCGCGACTCGATGACTCATGGATTTAACAGTGGCGACAGTGCCAGATTCTATACTCATGTGCACAACCTGCAGCGATACCTGTTGCACCAGAAAGACTATCACGGCTACTACACCCAGCGCTGTAACGAGATTATCTTCGAGATGAACCGGCAGCGCATCTTCGAGGCTTACGTGAAAGCTCAGGAGCTGTCGAAGGAGTTGCGCGAGAAGAAGCTGGACAAGGAGATGTATATGGCCGTGAACATGATGGGCCACATCAACAAATACTGCGGCAACAAAGAGGCGGCTAAGAAATGCTTCTTCGAGGTGATAGACCTGATGACGAAAAACGGATACTATGAAAGTATTCCACCTATTTATATGAATATCGTGAACGTAGCTCTGGATGACGACCCCGACGAGGCCCTGATGCTGCTTGACAAGGCAAAGGAGATAGCCGAGAAATACTCGCCCGAACGTGTGTTCGACATAGAGACAAGAAAGACGCTGAGCTACTATAACCGAGGACAGATAGATAAGTTTCTGGAGGGTTACAAGCTGTATAAAGAGGGTGAGAAACAAGGAAAATCATCGGTCCACGGGCGAAGCATGGAGGCTTACTATCTAGCATGCACAGGCAAGGTGGACGAGGCGGTGGAATATGCCAAGAAATACATGGGCGACGAGGGCGGAGAAGCCATCCCGCTGATATACGAGCGAGCCGGCAGATGGGAAGATGCATACAAAGCCTTCAAACAGGAATCGCTGGCCAGCGACTCTATCGACAACGTGGTGATTTCCAACAGCATGCATGGTATTCAGGACCAGATACAACTGTTTGAGAATGAGCACAAACAGGCTCTGGACCGCACCTACGGCCTGCTGACCATCATCTTCCTGCTGATGCTGCTGATTATAGCGATGGCCTATATCGTACAGGTGCGCAAGAAGCACATCGTGGAAATGAAAAAAGCCTATGTCAAGGCCATGGAATCGGAGAAGATGAAGACGGCCTTCATCCAGAACGTCACCCATGAGGTGCGCACACCGCTGAACATCATCACCGGTTTTGCACAGGTGATAGCCAACCCGGAGATGGCTGAGAGCGCAGAAGAGCGCAAGCATATCTCGACCATGATGCAGAAGAGTACACGACAGGTGACCATCCTGATGGACGAGATTATCGGACTGTCGCTTATCGACTCGACCGAGCAGGTGACAAAAGATGACGACACCAACATCAACAGGATGTTGCGCAAGCTTACCGAGGAGTACAGAGACTACGCCACCAGTGAGACGGAGGTGAAGATGGAAACCACCCTACCCGACGACTACACCCTGAAGACCAACGAGAACATGCTGCACAGAATCATGAACTGCTTGATGGAGAATGCCGTGAAATATACCCAAAAGGGCAGCATCACCGTGAAAAGCACTGAGGAAGAGGGCCTGCTGAAGATAGCCATTGAAGATACCGGCAGTGGTGTGCCAGAGGAAGAGGCTGAGCACATCTTCGACCGTTTTGTGAAGCTCGACAACTTCAAGGCAGGCATCGGACTGGGCCTGTCGCTATGCCGCAAGCTGGCCAATCAGTTAGGTGGAAACGTAGAATTGGACACCACCTATAAAGATGGTGCCCGATTTATTGTGACATTACCTACAACAGGTAACGCGAATTAACCCAAGTATTTCATCAAGATGCGAGCATAACCACTGTCGTGCAGTTTGGTGATGCTCTTTTCGCGTATCTGACGGACACGCTCACGGGTGAGTCCCATCTCAGCGCCAATCTCCTCGAGACCACGCTCCTGACAACCGATGCCAAAGCACTCCTTGACAATCTTCAACTCACGGTCTTTCAACACATTGCGCAGCACATTATCGAGATCGGAAGTGAGCGACTCGTAATCTACCAGCTTATCGGTACGGGTATCATCGCCCGAACTCAGCATATCGGCCATTGAGTTATCATCGTCCTCGCCAAATGGGGCATCGATACTCATGTGGTGACTATCGGCCTTGGCGGTCTGCTCAATCTTAGACTCCTCAATCTGTGTGAGTTCAGCAAGCTCGGTAACAGACGGACGACGCTGGTGCTGCTGCTCGAACTTATTGATCTCCTGGTTGATCTTACTGAGGGCACCACTCTGATTGAGTGGCAGGCGCACAATACGGCTCTGCTCGGCAATGGCCTGCAGAATGCTCTGACGAATCCACCATACGGCATAAGAGATAAACTTAAATCCGCGTGTCTCATCAAATTTCTCAGCTGCCTTAACCAGTCCTATATTACCTTCATCGATCAAGTCGGTCAGTGTCAATCCCTGATGCTGGTACTGTTTTGCTACAGACACCACAAAGCGCAGATTGGCTGTAACAAGGCGCTCCTTTGCCTTCTCGCCTTCAGGACCGCCACGGCGGATGGCCTGAGCCAGCTCAATCTCTTCATCAATCGTGACAAGGGGTTGGCGACCAATCTCTACAAGGTACTTATCGAGTGCCTCACTTGATCGGTTGGTAATGCTTTTTTGAATCTTTAATTGCCTCATATTTCTATCGTTACTCTGAAAAAGTTTGCAAAAGTACTAAAAAAAACGATACGTTGCAATCAACGCATCGTCTTTTTAGAGTAATTTAACGAATTCGAGCTAGAATTCTATGGATGAGGGGAGTAAATCGATCGACTCGGCGCGTAATGTGGGGATTTCGATGAGATCCCTCGACTGCGCTCGGGATGACAAGGGGGAGGGGGTGGCTCGGGATGACAGTGGGGGGGAAACTCGAGATGACATGGGAAGGGGCGTCTTGACCACGACCAAGCACTTACCGAAGAAGGCTTTGCGGCGGGGAGCCTGGAAGCGCTCCATGGATGTCTGACAGCCATTATCGGTACCCAGAATGGTGGCACCACCAGTGGTGGAGAACTCTATCTGGTTCTCGGCCCATGGACACAGATTGCCATCTTTATCGACGATTTCGGCAGTGATGAAAGTGGTGGTCTTGCCTTTGTAATCAATCGATAGGCGGATGTGATGAGGGGCGCCGGCGGTTTTGATGGTTTGGGTTTGTACCACCTTACCGTCCCTTCTTGATACTGCTGTTATTTCACCGGGGGTGAAGGGGATACGCCATGCGGCGTGGTAGGGGGTGGAGAGATCCCTCGACTGCGCTCGGGATGACAATTTTCTCTTAACTCCTTGGCTTACGCCGTTGAGGTAGAGCTCTACTTCGTCGGCTTGGTTGTAGTAGGCCCAGAGGTCGATGGTTTGGCCGGGGAGCCAGTTCCAATGGGGGAAGAGATGGAGCATGGGCTTGTCAGTCCACTCACTCTGGTACATATAATAGCTATCCTTGGGGAAGCCAGCCAGGTCGATGACACCAAAATAAGAACTGCGGGCCGGGAAGCCATAAGGGGTGGGCTCGCCGATATAATCGAAGCCAGTCCAGATGAACTGTCCACCTACGTAGGGGGTGTTCTTCACCACATCCCAGGTCTCCTCGTGGGTAGAGCCCCATGAGGCTGACATGTTATCATAGGCGGAGCACATGAAGGTGGGGTCGGTATAAGGCAACCACCACTCCTTGGGGGCTCTATAGATACTGTCGGACGGCATCTTATAAAAGCCGCGTGTCTGCAAGGCAGATACACTCTCGGTGAAGATCATAGGCTTATCGGGGAAGTTCTTCGGGAAGTCCTTCACCATCTGGTGATGGTAATTGAAACCAATGATATCGATGGCCCCACTCTTGAAGAGATGGTTGTTGGGATTGACCTCGTTACAACCGGCTGTGATGGGACGACTGGTGTCATAACGCTTAATAATCTCTGCCAGATGACGGGTGAGCAAAGAGTTGACACTCAACTCGCCTTCCTTGGCCAAGGTAGAGGCATCGTGCCCCGCATTGAGAATCAGATTGGCCTGCTCGAGGGTGAGCGTGTCGGCCTTGGCATCGCTCCATTGTTCGAGTACCTCATTACCAATAGACCACATGAGGACTGAGGGGTGATTACGGTCGCGCAACACCATATCGGTGAGATCACGCTCGTGCCACTCATCGAAGAAACGGGCATAGTCGTTCTGAGTCTTACGGCGGCGCCACATATCAAAGCTCTCATCCATAACGATGAAGCCCATGGTATCGCACATGTTCAACAGCTCAGGAGCGGGCGGGTTATGCGAACAACGGATGGCATTGACACCCATGGCCTTGAGTTTGGTGAGTTTGCGATGGAGGGCATCCTCGTTGAGGGCTGCACCCAGGCAACCAAAGTCGTGATGCTCGCAGACACCATTGAGTTTGATGTTCTTGCCATTCAACCAGAAGCCTGTCTTGGGGTCGAACTTGAAATCACGGAAGCCTGTGGTGGTTTCTACTTCATCGACGACTTTGCCTTTGACGATCAATTGGGTGCGGACGGTGTAGACATATGGGGTTTCGCAGCTCCACTTATGTAATTTACCATGTGACTTCTGTTTGCCTTCGGCATTGGAGAGATCTCTCGACTGCGCTCGAGATGACAATGTGGGGGGGAGCCAAATATTCTTAACCTGCACCTTCTGCTTTGTGGGATTGACGTAATCTACGTCTACTTTGCCATTGTGGATATGGACACCCCATTGCTTGATATGGATAGGGTTGGTCTTGGTGAGCCACACATGGCGGTAGATACCACAGCCAGAGTACCAACGGGAGTTGGGCTGGTCGGAGTTATCGACACGCACGGCTACTACGTTCTCACCTTCGTGTACGTATGGGGTGATATCGTACTCGAAACTGCTATAGCCATAAGGGCGCGAGCCTACCTTCTGTCCATTGATATAAACGGTGGAGTTCATGTAAACACCATCGAACTCCAGGAAATATTTTTCACTGCCGGCTGGCAGTGAAAAATATTTCCTGTACCACCCGATGCCGCCGGGGAGGGCTCCCCCACTCGCACCACTGGGGTTGTCGGCACGGAAATCACCCTCGATGGCCCAGTCGTGGGGGACATCGAGGGTGCGCCAATGGGCATCATTATACTCAACCGAAGCCATCTGTACAGAATCGCCCAGCATGAACTTCCAGTCACTATCAAAACAAACTCGCTCCCTGGCTGTAGAAACCAGAGAGCAGAGTATGGCAATTATTGCTATAAAAGATTTTTTCATATCAGATTAGAAGTTTCCTCCATATATCAAACCATAGTAGCGGTCGCTCTTATCGAACGTGCTATTGATATTCGGATCTCGTTTCGGTTGCCAGGTGCGCACCTTGATACATGGCTGGTCGATATCGTTCAAGTCGACCATCAGGAACAGATAGCCGGTATCAGAATAGCTCGAGCTATAGTAATCCTGGTGAATCTGAATGCCATAGGTATCGGCACCTACGCCCATCTTCTTCACATCGTTATCAGTGAATCGGATGTTGATGAACTGATTGCTCTTAAAGCTGCGCTCCACATTACGGATATACTCCTGTTTGCTCAGACGGGTGTGCTTCACCATCTCATTGTCGAGATACTTGCTGTTCTCGGCACTCTTCTGGGCCTTCTTGATGACATGACCAACGATAATGATGGCATCATCGTCGAAGATGCTCTTGATATAGTCGGCACGCTTCAAGGCGAAAGCAGTCTTATAGTTCTCAAGGAAGGTGGCGATGACCATACGGATAGAATCGGTCCAGCCAGCAGCCTCACGGTTGAAGATATCATCGCGTGCAGCCTTGTCGAGACCAAAGGCGATAGACTCGATCTTACGATCGGCACCGAAGGTAAAGGTGACATCCTCTACAAACGAACGGTTATTATTCTTGAACGCGAACTTCATAGGCACACTGCGACAGATGACACGCTCGCCCAACTGATAGAAGTTCAGGTTAGGTGTGCCCAGGATGGAAGCTGTGCCATAGTTGATAAGGCGTGTGAACATATCGAAACCGCCCTCGGTGAAGTAATCCTGCACACTACCATAGTTCTTAGCCTTGATGGCACCCAGGATATTGTTGATAATCTGGGCATAGTCCTCAGGCTGCTGTACTGCTGTGGCATGCTCAGCCAGACTCATGGATTTTACGGTCTCCTCGAACTTCTCCTGAGTAGCCTTCATCTCCTTCTTCTTTGGACCATTGATGACTACAGTGGCCTTGGGGAATGGTGTGGGGTTGAACACCTCGGCCACCATCTCGAGCTCACGGTCCTGGCGCATCTGACCGGCAAACTCGTACTCGTACTTGAGCTGGAGCTTATCGGTAGGTGTGCCCGGATGAAGGTCGATCTGCGACAGTCCATCCTTGGCTGAGTTAACGAAACTATAGTTCATGCCATCCATAAAGCGGAAGTCTAGACTCGTTACGGGCTTACCCTTATAGGTAATGAGCAGGTCGACCACGTTCTCCTCGACCTTGGCAATCTCGGTCTTGATGTTACCAAGGATATGATTGATCTGCTCAGGAATCCAAACAGTAAGCGTTTGTTTGATACCATCCTGATCGATCTTTACGGCATTGGGGTGCTGCAGACTCTTAAGCAGACACAGGGCCCAGTAATAGTTGCGCAGGGCATCATCGATACGAGCCTCACGCTCAGCATTCTGAGCCGTGTAGACATAGCTCAAGATGCGATCCTCACGCTCCTGAAACACCTTCTCGAGTTCGCTCTTGTGGATATAGCGCACCACATAAGCCTCGGGCTCATGGCTAATCCACAAGCTCTTGGTGTTGTTCAGACTACCAGCAGAATAAGTACGCACCACGGCCTCCATGGCAGTCTTTGAGTCGACCTTATCGCCATCGGCAATCTGCTGCATGTCGAGATTGGTCTCACTCTGCACGGTGACTGATATCTTGCTGATCAGGTCGTTGAGTGCACCCTGATTCGCCTTCGAGTCAGTGGTGTTACGTCCCTCACCCCAGATGTAATTCTCGTCGGCCTGAATCTTGGCCAACTGTTCAAGAGGTGTCTGAGCTGCCACCCAGAGAGGCAGCAGCATCAGACAAAAAGTTCCAACTAATTTTCTCATATTAATTCATTCTTAATTATTTTACTACCATGCTCTTGCCGTTGACGATGTAAACGCCCTTAGCAAGACCCTTGAGAGCATCCTCCTCGGCAGCTTCCTTTACAAGGACACCTGAGAGGCTGTAAACCTTAACCATCTTACCGGTGGTCTGCTGGTTAACGGTCTCGATAGGTGTAGTGTCCTCATCGCCATCAGGATCAGCAGTAAAGCCACGGGCAACGCCAAGCATACTACGTGTAGTAGACTGACTGATCACGTAGGCCTCGAATGGACGAAGTGCTCTGCCACTGCTCTTTACGAAGATGCTACCAGCCTTATGACCGTCGGTTTCCTCGGTGTTAAGCAGCATGAAACCATCGGTATCGTCATTGTTCATGAAGTTAGCATAGAGCGTGTTAACACCCTTCTGAATAGCCTGAGGCTCGGTTACAGGCACCCAGATATTAGTAGCAGAGAATGTAACATTTCCACCAAGGCGATAACGTGTGGCATAGCCATCGTTGTTAGGCATACAGATGATGTATGGCTTGTTGGCCTCGATATATTTTACATCCTGGAAACCAATATCAGTAAGCTCGCGCAACCAGAATGGCTTGTACTGGTCTCTCTCGGCAAGACTATCGTACTCAGCAAATGGTTTCAACTCACCCTTAGACTCATGAACAAAGCGGCTGCACTCGAATGGCAATGCTATCGTCTCCCAACCATAGCCCTCGCCCGACTCGAGCTTGAAGTTATGCGTATAGGTAATGTTCTGTGTATAGAAGTTCTGTGGACAGTAGAAGTTATTACCCTCGCCATCGCTCAGATAGATATTCTTAGCTGTACCATTTACAATGATGTTACGAGCCGAAGAGTTTGTTGGAGCAGCATCCTCTGAAGGAACGAACAGCAACAGGTTAGGATTGACATCATCATCAAATGCATTGTCGGGGAGCTTAGCTGTTGTATTCCAAATCACAGCTGCCAGGTTTTCACATCCAGAGAAGATGTTATTACCAATCTTACCCAATCCGTTAGGCGATGAGAACTCCAACAGAGGCATGTTAGCAAATGCATTATCAGGAATAGTACCATCGTCAACTGTAGCTTCACTCAAATTGAGGCGCTTAAGAGATGTCATCTTTGTCTTGATATAAGACATATCATCTGAATTGATAGGTCCAGTAACCTTGAACTCTGTGATATTTTCCGGATCCTTCTTCCATCCCATAGAAGTTTCCAATCCACCAGCCTTCTCAGATGTGGCACCAGTCTCACCTGCATACGAATCAATACTAATCTCTAAGACCTCTGATTCCATTCGATAAGAACCTGTGGCAATAGCCATAATCTTTCCGACTGCATCAATCTCGATCTCGCCGTCGTACTTATATACATTATTATACCAGTTATTGGTATTGTCGTAAGGACGGCTTCCATTAGTTGTATACCAAATGGTATTACCATCATCACTCTTGAGTTTCAAGGTGTGGCCATCGTAGGATTCCTTTTCAACCTGACACTTTACCAGATCACCTACCCAGTTACTAGCAGTGGTAGAATTATAACCAGTCTTCTCTGCAAGTACATAAATATTTCCATTATACTTCAAGTCGAACGGTCCAGAATATACATGAGGATAAGTCATAGAATATGTTCCCTCAGCCTCATACTGATACTTGAATGTCACTCCTGGAGTTGTAGAAGAAATAGTCATCTTAGTTCCATCGAGCGAGAAGTTAATATCGCGCACATTGAAGTTATTATAATTACGCTCGTTGATAGAAGAATTCAATTTTCCATTTGCAACCGCAATTGCCTTAATAGTAACATTACCTGTAAGTTTTATCTTATTTACGAATTTCGTACTCAAAGTAGTAGGATCTGTTCCATCAAGTGTATAATAAATAGTCTCACCATCTGCTCCTGGGGTTATTGTCATTGTGGTGTCAGCAGCAATGGTAATGGTTGGAGTCTTACAAGTATAGTTACTCGTATAGATATAACCAGAGTATGCTCTCTCTGAATTAGAATAACCACTTCTTACAGCACTTGCATATATACGGTCACCATTCTGAATTTCAAACGGAGCTTTATACTCAGCATTAGCAGGTACATTGTCAGAATTAAAGTCATTGATTCCATAATGAATGGTTGCTTTATTATCTTCACAAGTAATGCGAACCATCATTTTATTATTTGCAACATATGGCTCAATTATAACATCAGACACCCTAAACCAATTAATATTAATATCACTAACAGAAGAGTTATACATACCACTCTTAGCAGCCATAAACTTATACGAATCATTACGAGTACATGTAATCTCACTACCAGTAAGTTTATTGCTTGATGTAGTAGGATTTGTTCCGTCGGTAGTATAATAGATATCAGCGCCCTCAGTTTCTGTGGTCACCGTTATCACATGCGTTATATCATTTGTATATATAGCAGGCTGTCTAACCGTATAATTATCAGTAGAGACACGATACCCTCTCCTAATAGAGCTAACACGACCTTCTTTCTTTGCAATAGCATAAACATATGCGCCATAAGCCACGTCAAAGGTGTCGGTATATACGGTATTGCCATATTCATCATTTATACCATACTCAATAGTAGCACCTTCCTCAGCCTCAAGAACCATTCTATATGTACCTTCGGCATCACCAAGAACTGGACGGAACTTAACATCAGATAAGCGGAACCAATCATCAAGATTTCTTTGCGATACATACGAGTTTGCATAAGTTACAACTTGACCATCAACCTCTTCTGCATCTCGTGCAGTGATTGCATTAATAGTACAGTTTTCTTCTGGAGAGAAAGGTTCTGTATACTTTGTACTTGCAGTATTTGGCGTAGTACCATCGAGAGTATAATATATAGAGCCATTAGTCTCAGATGTTTCCATTGATACTGTTCTATTCTCATTATTAATATAAATAGAAGGCTGAGAGCACTGTGTATAAGCAGAATATGAGATTGCTGCAGATCCCCATTTAGAATCGTTGAACTTATTCTTGCCGGCTCTGAAGTATATGTAGTTTCCATCATTTGCCTCTATAGGATCTGTATATACCAAATCTCCATAATAACCTACACCATAATAAATTGTTGCACCTGGTGTCTCAGTTGTCAACTTCATCTTTGGCTGACCATGATCAAATATCTGTTCAGCAACTACATCTGCACAATAGAATCCCGTATAATTGTTACTATTTATTTCAGAATACAACTTTCTATCTGCAACAGCAATTGCCCGAATATTCGTATTCTCGGTCAACTTAAACTTCTCAGTAAACTTCTTACTTGCTATAGTTGGTTCTGCGCCATCAAGAGTATAATAGAACACAGCATCATCATCTCCTGTTATTGTTACCATAGTATCTGCGGCAACAGTAATAGTAGGTATATTGCTCCTAAAATTATAGTCATATACATAACCATAACTTGAAGTATAAGCATTGTTATAGCCATCCTTCATCGCACTGGCATAGATATAAGCACCATTATTAATCTTAAACGGTTCCTTATACTCTGCATTAGCAGTAAGATCATTTGAGTTGAAATTATTAGAACCTACACCATAATAAATTTTAGCATCAGGATCTTCGCAGGTCAACTCAACCTTTAGTTCATTGTTTTCGCCATATGGTGTTATCACAACCTGAGGAACCCTGAACCAATCAACCTTATAAGATGTTACGGATGAATTGTACATTCCTTCCTTAATGGCAATAAACTTATATTGGTCATTTCGCGTTACAGTAATCTTACCACCAACCAGCAAACTACTTTCGGCTGTAGGATCCTCACCTGAAGTAGTATAATAGATTGAAGCGCCCTCAGTACCTGATTGTACAGTTATTTCACGAGTTTCTTCATTAACATTAATACTTGGTTGGTTAACAGTATAGTTGTTTGTTACCACACGATACTCAGACCAATAAGAGTCTACATAACCAGGTTTCCTGGCTATAGCATATACATAGTCACCTTCTGACACATTAAATGTATCTCTTGGTTCACGCGTATAAGTTACGCCACCATAAGTATTAATACCATATTCGATTGTTGCACCTTCTTCTGCATCCAGTGCCATCTTATACTCTCCTTCGGCCGTACCAAGGACAGGCACAAACTTAACATTTTGTAAGCGGAACCAATCATCAAGTGTTGCGGATGTTACAGCAGAATTAATATAAGTTGTAGTAACTTCATCAACAGTCTCCGCATCTCTCGAAGTAATTGCATAAATTGTACAGTTCACTTCAGAAGTGAAAGGTTCTGTATACTTTGTACTTGCTGTTGTAGGCATAGAACCATCAACCGTATAATAAATCACACCATTAGTCTCAGATGTTGTGATAGTAACAAGTTTTTTCTCGTTATCCAGAATAATCGATGGTTGGGCACAGCGAGTAGTTCCTTCAGGATAATAAAAACGAGCGTCAACCCAGCTTGAGTTATTATATCCACTCTTCATAGCTATAGCATATATATGGTCACCACTATTGTAAGCAAAAGGCTCTGTATATTCTGTATTATATTCAGGCGAATAGTAGTCACGTCCATTGATACCATAGCGGATAGTCGCCCCTTCGGTAGTAGTAGAAAGCTTAATAACAGCCTGACCATTTATAACATCCTGTGTTATCACCACATCGGCACAAGCAAACCAGCTAATTGAAGTATTAGCCACATCTGACTTGAACTTACCATCCTTATGAGCGATTGCGTTTACCACACAATTACCTGTAATGGTGATTACACCTGTATACTTTTGTTCAGCCTTTACTGATGGTGTAGTTCCATCGAGAGTGTAATAAATGTCTGCACCTTCATCAGAACTCAATGTCAGAGTCTTTGCTTCTTGATCAACTCCGATGGTTGGCTTTGATGTGGTAATATTTGAACGATAAGTATATAAAGATACAGAACTTGATGTGTTATAATTCTCTCTTTCAGTATAAGCCACGAAATATGAACCCTCATTTACCTCTACAGGAGCGGTATAGTTCAAAAAGTCACCAGAACCAACACGATATTTATAATGTTCATTCTCTGGATCTGTACCAGTTACCGTTACTATCACAGTATTGCCATCAGGTTTTGAAGCAACATAAGTGATAGTTGGCTGAGAACAACTAAACCAATTAACAGTTCTTTCTGTAGACGAAGATGTGAACATTCCAGATTTCTTAGATACCGCAACGTATTTAAAGTTGCCATTCAAAGCTATCGGACTTGAGTAATTCTCTGTAGAAACCAATGTAGTATAATTTCCATCTGTATCTTTGGCATATTTCTTAACCTCAATAGTTGCACCTGCAGTAGAATTTGATATTGTCATCGTAGCAGAACCATTCTCACAAATGATTGTTGGAGCCTTACAACTCATAGATGCCCAATCGTAAGACTTTGAGAATATCTCAGAAGCATTCATTCCGGTCTTAGTAGCTATAGCCTTAATAGTATAGCCATTAGGATTCACATCAACTGTAGGAGCTGGTGTTGAACCTAATTCATTATAGATAGGCCATTCCGAAGGATCTGAGTTGTCAGTACCACTAAACACCTTATATCGAATTTGCGCTCCTTCAACATCTGCAGCAAACGACACCTTAACCAAAGTATTAGTCTCATCAATAGTCTCGGTAGCAGTAAGCTTTACAGTCTCAAGCGTAGGGTCAGCAGGTACGACCTCTATCAAACGGTCAGAAAATGTATTCCAGCCAGTCTTTTCCTTATATGTGTTAAGTGTACCTTGCGGAACATAAATTCTAGACACATAATAAAAAGCATAATAGCTTAAGTTGATTGGTTCGGTCATTTTCGAATCAATCGTAGAACAATTAAATGCATATTCACCAATAGTAGTTTCTTTCTGGCCTAACCCTAAAGTTGCTGGTAACTCTACAGTTGTTGAACCAGGATTCTTAAACCCATAAAAAGCATATTCTCCTATAGAAGTCAACGTACCAGGTAAAACCAACAAATTGTTGGTTGGGTTTAACTTACAGTTATAAAAAGCATAATAACCAATTGTTACAAGACTTGCCGGCAACTCACACTTTTCCAGTTTAGAAGCATCATAAAATGCTGAATTGCCTATAGCAGTCAAAGTGCTTGGTAATATACACTCATACAAATTACTGTTCTGACGGAAAGCCTCATCCTCAATTGTTGTAACGCCCTCAGAAATAGTAACTTTTTCAAGATTATTATTATACCAGAAAGCATTTGATCCAATGGTTGTTACACCACTTGGTACTGTATACGTCTTGCCTGACTTAAGGTAAGGATAGAAAATAAGAGTATTCTTTGCCTTATTGAACAAGACACCATCTATAGTAGCATAGTTGGGGTTATCTTCATCAACTTCTACAGCACCTATCACTCGTGCTCCATAAGAGGAACTGTATTTCGGGATAGTAATAGACGTAACAGTTTTTGGAACGAATAGTGTTCTAATTGTATAGCTTACATTAGTCAAGTTAATAGAAGTGAAAGTAGCATTCTCTGGGAGTTTCAAAGAATTCAAAGCTCGCACATTCGACCAACTTATATCAGATGCCTGAGAAATAGAAGATGACAATACTAAATCTACCTCATTACCATAGTACCATCTATCAATCTTTGTGACACTATAATCAACATCATTATATGTAACTGTAGCCGGTATAACCACTTCTCCAGTCAGTTTCTTTACGCTACTACTATCTTGATATACAGTTGCATACGGTGTTGTAGCGGTATCATATATCCTATAAGTAATCGTACCTGTCTTGTACGTAACATATGCCCAAGTACTTACCGACGAGAGCAGGGCTACTATCAATAATATATATTTTTTCATAACGTTAATTCTTTAAATGGTTAGTATTTCCGTTATTATCTTCTCGTAAGACTTGGTGAAGAATTGTCATCATTGCCTGGAGTTGCACCCGGCAGAGTGACTGGGTAGTCTTCGCTATAAGTAGTACCAACTACAGTTGTGGCATAAGCACATATATAATAGGTGTAGCCATCTTCCTGCTTTGTAGTGGTAGAGAAAGTAGTCTCTTTGACAGAGCCTTCTAACAACATGGATTTCTTTTCGCGAGGTTTAGGATCACGACTGATACAATATCCATAGTCTGTAAGATTGTATTTGCTTCCAGATGAAACCTTACCATTAATAGAAATAGTAACACCATCCTCACCTACAGTGCCCTCGATAGTTGCAGTAGGTAATGGTGCTGCATTCTGCTCGACAATCATAGAGATGAACTCCTGCTGGCCTGCCTTGTTGGATGTTGCAACAATAATAGCAGCAGTACGCTTAACACTTGTCTGATTATCGGTTATTACGATTGTGAAGTGTCCATTGCCAGTACCCTTTTCATCAGCAAGATAGCACCAAGGATTTCGGTCTTCCTCGTCTGTCTCAAAGATTACATCGGCTTCCCAGGTGGTATTACACTTAATAGTAATAGACTTGGAAATTTCCTCGTAAGGAGCAGTGAATTTCTCGCCTTCAAGATTCTCGAACTCAAGCTCTGCCTGGAAGTCACCTGCCGACTGGGTTACAGTACAAGCGCGGGGCAGAGAACCATCATCGGCCGAGAAGTTAAGAACAACCACGCGGTCGCTCTCGGTATTGTTAACAGAGCTCTCGATAGTCACTACGGTATTTCCTGTACCCTCGGTAGGGGTAACAATCAAATCGGTCCAGCTACCTTTATCGTATGACACCTTCCAGTGACAGTTTGAGGTAACATCAACTGTAGCAGCCTGTGAGTTTCCCGACATTGAAATCTTTGAAGAAACCACGATGTAGTTGCTGCTCACGGTATTCTCATCGTTTGCATCATCATTGCTGGTGCAGGCAGAGAACACACATGTGGCTGCGAGCAGAGCTCCGAGCCAATAGCTTTTTCTTACTATATTCATAATCTTCTGTATTTTTAGCTATTAATAATCCTAATCAGAACGCAAGAATCAATCCTGCCTGAACGCCTATAGTCGTAGTACTGAAACCTGCTGCTTCGGCAATCTTGTTGAAGGTCTCATCCGACTTTAGTCCAATGCCTAACTCGGGCGCTGCAAAGAGATAAACATGCTGGGTGGGCACAAACAGCAACTTGGCTCCGATAGTAAGAGCCTGCTGCGAAGCACCATCGCCATACATCTTAGTTCCGGCTTTCTGTACACCCTTCAACTGATTCATGCTCCATCCAATCTGAGGCACAAATCCGATACGGCGCATCAAAGCAATCTGATAACCATATTTTACCTGTATTGAATTCATCTTATAGGTGATACGATTGATCTCATCGGCAGCAGAAGTGTTGCTGGTCCAATAAGCAACCTTAGACTCAGTGTTACCGAAAGTATAACTTACCTGGAAATCGTTATTTCCAAGAACCATACCTAAAATACCAGTAAATCCACCGAGGCTGCGTACATTGATACCTCCTCCGAAGTAGAATGCACTTGGTCGTACATACGAGATGGGAACCATGTTGACAGTATCGGCAACTGTCTCGTTATGAAGCACATCGTATGCTTTAGTCTGTGGTATATAGCCACGTAGAGAATAGCTGATTTCGTGAGGACCTACTGGCAGGGTTACCGTCTCACCTGCAACCATCATGTTTTTACCATCAAGCAGAGCGGTGGTTGTTACAGGGAAGGTTACAATGTTCAGGAATCCTGAGTGAGGAATAGGAGGTGCAGCCTTGAACTCGTTCATCTGCTGGCGCTTTACCTCGAAAGTACTCTTTACAGAATCACAATCGGCCTTGCGTGTCTCAACAGTATAGTTTCCTTCGCGGAGCTGGGTACTCCAACTGCCTGTACCAACCAGGCTTCCCTCGAAATAAATATCTGCCTTATTATCAACTGTTACCTTTACATCACCAAACAGGTGACTGATGTTTTGCATCTCAACATTGAATACGTTTGTCTTCTTCTCATCATTAGGCATGATGTAGATAGTGTCACTGCCCTCAAAACGGTCGTTTGATGCAGTCACAATGTGACGTCCAAAGTTTAGGTATTTGTTGTAAATAGGAGCACGGCCCAGATTCTCACCATCCACATAAACAAGCGAGCGGGCCATAGAAGTTGTGATTGTTGCATAACGACCGGTACCGATATCGAGCAGCATCTCGTAGGTACGGCCTCCCTGAATTGAAACAGGATAGTAATAATCACGTAGCATACCGAATACAGGGTGGCTGATAGTCAGCTTCTGTGCTCTTGGGGGTACATACAGCCACAGCTCAGCGGCTTTTTGTTCTGTACCAACGATTCCAAGCGAACCACCATCAAAATGGAAGCCCTTTTCAGGGGATACAATCTTGATGAGGGCTGCCTTATCACCATTTTGGTCTCGGCGTTCTGTACCACGGGTATTTGCGGTAAGGTCGGTCTCCAACAGCTTAAAACTAACGACATGAAGGCCGTCAGCACTAGCACTGATGGTTGCCATAAACGCCACGATAACAAGTAGCAGTTTGTTCATATGCATTTATAGTTTTGATAAAAGTATACTCTATGGGGGCAAAGTTAACAAAATTTTTCGAATAATACGCATTTTTGAGCAGAAATTTTCGGTTTTAACACACTTTTTGCGTTCGAACGGTTTATTAGTGTTAAAACACACTACGGCAGGAATGTTAAACACACCTGCCGTAGAGATAAAAAATTGTATAATAAATTACAAGTTTACGCTAATAGCTTTGCCGGCGTACTGTACCATCTTGCCATCGGGGTTATCGAGGTTCAGTGGTTTGGGGTTATCGCCCGTGATGAGTACCACATTGAAACGACGGTTCTTCAGCATGCCATTGAACTGGCCTTTGCGGGCTCCGAAGGATACGGTACGCGTGGCATCATCGTAGGTGATATCGATGGTGGCATACTTACCCTTTTCGTAGTTATAGTTGGTACCCTCGTCCTCATAGAGCTGAAACTGACCATCCTTACCGGCATAGATATAGAGATTGATGAGCTCGGCGGGTTTCTCATCGCTCCACTCCATCTCAGGACCGAATGGGATGATGGCGCCCTCGCGTACGAATACAGGAATCTGCTCGTATGGTGCCTCCACTATGAGGTGGCGACCACCTTCGGTGTATTCGCCGGTATAGAGGTTGTACCAACCACACTGGGCGGGGAAGTAGACGGAGCGGTTGCGCGCCTTGTAGTAGCCTACGGGGCATGCCATGAGGGCAGGACCGAGCATCCACTGGTTACCGATGTTCTCTACCTCACGATCGCCATTGAAGTCCATGACCAGCGCACGCATCAGGGTGTAGTCCTTGAAATGTGCCCAACCTGCCAGTGAATAGAGGTATGGCATGAGGCGATAGCGGAGTTTATCGTAGTATACAAACGACTTATATGCAGGATGATTATCGGGTGCGATGTTCCAGATCTCGCGCAATGGCCACTGACCATGTGAGCGGAACAAAGGAATAAACGTTCCGAACTGGTTCCAACGGGTCTGCAGCTCGCGCCACTCCTTCAGGTCTTCGTTCTCCTGACCTGTGCGATCGAACAACTGCTGGGCAGCCACATAGCGGTTCTCGACACAGAATCCACCCTGGTCCATACCCCAGAAGGGGATGCCTGACATAGAATAGTTCAAGCCGGCAGTCATCTGGGCACGCATATCCTCCCAACGGGTACCGATATCACCACTCCAGGTGGCGGTAGAGAAGCGCTGTTCGCCAGCAAAACCACTACGGGTGAGCAGGAACACACGAGGCTCATTCTTCTGACCCTTCCATACGCCACGCTGACCATTGTAGATGGCATCGGCATTCACCGTGCTATAGGCATTGAAATACTCGGTTGAGGTACCTAAGGCTGTAGGACCACTCAAGGCCTTGCGATACCACATAGGGGTGCAGTCGCGCACATTAGGCTCGGAAGCATCCATCCACCAGGCATCGATCATAGAGGTGAGAGATTTCTTAGATAGACCGGTGTAGAGGTTATCATCCATTTGTTTCCAGAAGAGTTTGCGGGCACCGGGGTCATAGGCATCGTAGAAACCATTCTTATAGCCAGGGCCTACCCAGTCGTGGATATCATCGGTTGGACTCTGAACGTACATCCAGCCTTTGGCATCCAGTTCTTTGTAGTTGTCGGTATTGCAATAGAACTTGGGCCATACGGAGATCATGAAACGTCCATGCATGGAGTGAACAGAATCGAGCATGGCCTGTGGATTGGGATAGCGCGAAGCCTCGAACTGATGCGAGCCCCACTGATCCTCGGGCCAGTAGTTCCAGTCTTGTACAATATTATCGATAGGAATATGGCGCTTACGGAATTCAGCCAGGGTCTCCTCAATCTCTGCAGAGGTCTTATAACGCTCACGGCTCTGCCAGAAGCCCAGTACCCACTTAGGATAGAGTGATGCCTTACCAGTGAGGGTGCGATAGCCAGAGATGACCTGGTCGAGATTCTCGCCAGCGATGAAGTAATAGTCCATATCCTTGGCCATCTCGCTCCAGATGCTGAGTTGTTCACGCTCCTGTTTGCTACGTGGCTTAGCCACACGCAGACCACAATAAGCCTCACCACCATCGGGGCGCCACTCTATGCGCAGCTGCACGCGCTTACCCTTCTGCAGTTCGGTAGAGAACTTATAGGCATTGGGGTTCCAGGCTGTACGCCAGCGCTCAGGAACAACCTCCTTACCATCGATGTAGACCTTTACGTAACCTGAGTAATACAGGATGAATTGATAGTGAAGAGTGAATAGTGAAGAGTGAATAGTTTGGGGTTCGATGAAGCCCTCGTAGGTGACGTTGGCACCAAAGAGGTTGATCTCCTTGGGGAAGTTCTTGATACCGCCATTGTCGGTCTTGAGGGCGATAGCTGATTTCTCGGGGGTACCATACTCATAATAGATAGAATCCTCATGGCGTACCAACTTCTTACCACGGGCATCGACATAAGTACCCGTGAGATGGCCCTCGCGACCCTGCTTGTCGTAGAGTTTGAAGGCACGGTTGAGTTGGAGATAATCGTCGGGATTACCAAAACGGCAATAGCTATAGCTATCCCAGAGGAGACCATAGTTCTTATTTGACAATACAAACGGGATTGACACCTTGGTATTATACTGGAACAAGTCTTCGTTCTTGCCCTTCATATTGAACTCCTCGCTCTGGTGCTGACCAAGACCATAGAAAGCCTCATCATCAGGTGAGTCGAACTTCATCTGCCAAGAGAGTCCGTGTTTCTGTTCCTCGGGTACTGTATAGCCGGTCTTCATACCCAACTCGCGCTCAGGAACCGTGAAGTCCCAGAATTTCTTTCCCTGTTGAGCTTCCTTCAGGAGTTGGTTGCCCTTGGCATCGAAGAAGGTAATCTGACCCGTGGTTTTGGACACCACTGCCTTGACATTCTTCGCCTTTACAACCACCTGATTGCCCTCGTCGCTAATGGTATACCCCTTAGCAGGCGCCACCTGCGGCACAATCATCAGTGAGGCAGGTTTGACGGGGAGTACCTCCTTGGATGTAGCCCTTACACGGATGATGTTATCGTTCATCACCTCGAGTTTGATAACCTTTGCCTGACCACCATCAGGACGAATCGTCACATTGTTGCCATTGGTTTGTACATCGGCCGCCATCACTGTAGAAGCTATCATCAGCGCCGACACAAAAATCTTAATTCGTTTCATTAGTTATTATTGTTAATGTTGATACTTCGTATCGAGCCCTCTCACGTTCGGCAAAGCTTAAGCAAGCTTATCTTTGCTCTCACTTAATCGAGGCCTTTAATCATCGTCGTCCATCATGACGGCCTCCTCTGCCCTCGCCTCCTCGTCAACAGGCAGGTTGATGGTGAAGATAGAACCGCCACTGGGGTTGTTTTCGGCAATGATGGTACCACCGTGCATCTCGACAATAGCCTTGACGAAGAACAGGCTCATACCCGAGTCGTCATCACTGATCATCGGGTCGAAGATGCTCTCCTCGGCTCCCTCAGGAATACCCACGCCATTATCGGAGATACGGATGGTGGCAGAGGTGGAGGTCTTATCGACGAACACCTTGATCTTACAATCGGTTGGTGAGAACAGGGCACTATTGCTGAGGATCATCTGTACGGCCTGCGCCATCTGATCGTGATCGAAATCAACGGTGAGATCGTTAGCCAACGGGAAGAACGAGAACTTGACATGTTTGCCAAGAGGCGCCTTGAACAGGGCGCACTGTTCCTTCATGAAGTGCTGCAGATCGTGCGGTTTCTTGACCGTCTCCTCGATAGACCATGCCTGCGCATAAAGTTCCTCAGCCTGAGCCTTCTGGTCGCTCTCCTGCTGCTTCTGCAATTCGGCACGCATCTCATTCATCCACTGTTTCTTCATGACCTCCATGCGCAGATAATCGCGCTCGGTCTTATCGGCCTGTCGCTTCAGGAAGCGCTTGCGCCAGATGAAGATGCCAAGGGCCACAATCCCCAGGAAGATGACCATGATCCAGCGGTTACGCAACAAGGGAGGGGTGATAGTGATATTGAGTATGGCCTCATTCTTACCCATCGTTCCATCCTCGTTCAGCATCCTGACATGGAGCACATAGCTGCCATGGTGCAGCGACATATAGGTGATGTTTGGATCGTTCTCCTCGGTGGCAATCCACTTATCGTTGAAGCCTTCCAACTGGTAGACAAAGCGCGATGTGTTATGCATCTCACCCTTGTCGGTGGCCAACTGGATGGTGAACTGACTCTCGTAATAGCGCAGCACCAGTTCCTTGCTAACATTCAGGTCTTCATCCAGAATCACGCGACCATCGTAGGCCTCGCCAATACCCAACTGCTGTCCGAAGAGTTTCAAACCACTGAAGATAGGCGTCTCGTTATTATCGATGCTGGTGATGAGTTTGGGGTTGATGACATCGACACCATTCATACCACCCACCAATATCAGACCATCGGGGGTGACACTGACTGAGCGCTGGTTATAAGGACCTTGTTGGAGACCGTCCTTACTGCTGAAGCTGCGCACATTGAAATGCCACTGGCCCTGTGCATCCTTCTTAAGAACAACATTCGACACACCATGTTCGGTAATCACCCACATGGTGTGGACATGATCCTCGACGATGCCCACGACACTCGAGCCCAACAGACCCGAGTTCATGTCGAGCATGTGCTGCTTGTTGGTCTTGGTATCCACCACACAGCAACCAGCTGTGGAGCCATGCCATACCAGTCCGCGACTATCTTCCATGACACAGGTGGTGGTGGCCATGGCTGCCGTCTGACCTTTGATGGCAGGAATCTTGATGTTGACCACCTTGCCGCTGACAGGATTGATGAGCGAATAGAACTCGGAATGGCCCACCATGAGCCACCCCTTCTTGGTCCAGCACTCAGAGGTGATGAAATCGCCTGGCAAGGTAGAGTTATGTGAGTTGATGTACTTGAACTTACCCGACTTGGGAGAGAGTTTCTGTACACCATTACCCAGGGTGCCCAACCAGATGTCGCCCCACTTATCCTCGGTGACCGACCATACATTGTTGTTGAGCAGTGCCCCATTGGTATTGGCCATGGTGTAGTTTTTTACCTGTCCATTTGAGAGATGTATCAGACCACCATTATAGGTACCGAACCACACTGAGCCATCCTTGGCACAATGGCTGGAAACCATGATGTCGGAGGCAAAGCCACAGCGTGCCTTATCGAAGACTTCGGTCTCGCCCGTCGCGCGTACATATTTTATAATACCACGGTTATCGGTTCCAAACCAGAAGTTACCGGCAGCATCGACTGTGGTGGTATTGATATCGCCCAGCTCAAGGGTGTTGAATCCCATGAGCTTCTCGATATACTGGTTTAAGCCATTACGATAGCAGGCTATCCACATGTTACCACTCTTATCGAGCATCAGCTTCTTCTGCGTGTTCTCGCTAATAGAGGTAGCGTCAAACCGATTGTTTACAAACTGCTTGACCTGGGCGGTCTTGGTATCGATGACATACAGGCCATAGTGGTCGGTGACCAACCACAGCCAGCCACGCTGATCCATACACACATCCCAGACCTGCATATCGGGAGCCAGAGGCGCAATGCCCACAGAGGCCAGATAGTCGTTGAGCGACTTATACCAGACTTTATCTTTCTGACAGAAGATGAACTGGCGGTTGTTGGTCAGCACCCAGTAATTGCTGTGTTTATCCACATAACAGTAGTAAGCCTGACTGGGCTGTCCGCCATTATTCTTCATGAAGTCGTCCTTCCACAGCACCTTACCCTTGTCGCCATCGATGGCCATCATATCGCCATCGCTGGATGTGACCAGCAGTTTGTCGTTCCACTCGGCAAAGTTAGAGAAGTAATACTCCTTATTGATCTGGTCGGGCTCGTAGCCATACTTGATCAACTTGTGCGTCTTTTTGCGAGGGTTATAGCAATAGAGTCCCTCATCGTAGGTCTTGACCCAGAAACGTTTCTGCGAGTCGATATAGAAGCGGTCGATACCGCCCTTAATGCCCCATTTAGAGAGGATGGTGGTTGGGTTGCGATTCACCTTCTCGGTAACAGGATCAAACACACTGTAGTTCATGCCCTGTTTCAACCACAGCTTACCCTCGCCGTCTTCCCAGATCTGGTCGACATAGTTATTGCGCAGTGTGGTAGAATCACTCGGATCAGAGTAATAGGTACGGAAGCGATAGCCATCATAGCGGTTCAGACCATAAGAGGTACCAATCCAGATGAATCCGCGAGAGTCCTGGAACAGATAGTTGATCTGCGAGTTTGACAAGCCATCGCGCGCATCAAGCCTACGGAACTTCATGTCGGGGATTACTGCTGTAGCAGCACTCACCGACAAGCAAGCCATACATATAATAGAGGTAAACAGTTGCTTAATATTCATATATAGAGGTTTTTAAATCTTCCAGTAAAAAGTGCGACGTTGCAAAGGTACACTTTTTTTTGAGAATAGCAAACGTTTACAAGTAATTTTTTTAGAATGAGGCTCTCACCTTCAGTCTGATGCCATGCTTATGGGCTGTTGGCAGCTCGTTATAGTTCAATCGGCGCACATACTCCACGTGTATAATCTTGAAGATATTGTGGATACCGACACTAAACTCCATGTATGGACGGTTGGAGTTGATGATATAGCTGCCTTCGGGGAAATACATGAGCATAGGACTGCCTGCATTCTTGTCGAGATACGGGTTGTTCTTCTCCGACAGTTCGCCCCACAGGATGCGGAAGCCAAACCACTCGCGCCACTTCAGTTTGCGGATGAGTGGGATGCGGTTGAGAATCTTTCCGTTCAGGTCCCAATAGAGCTGACCAGACAGGAAGCGGTCGGTGGGGAACTCCATGTTGTTGATAGACTCGAAAGTATAGTCCTGTACGATATACGAGAGGTTAGTCTCGGGCATGATGAGCAATGGGAAGGGTACCTTCTCCCACTCTATACCACCCTTGATCTTGAAGTCCATCTTACCCCACGAATTGAGCCAGAAGCGCTTGTAGATAGAAGCCTCGGTATAGTTATAGCTATACTCTCCGCCAAGTACACCCCTGAGTCCGAGGGTATGACTGACTGTGAACACGGGCGCATCGAGATTGATAGGCAATCGGCGCTGCTTGGTGTTGATAAAGGTCTCACCCGGTGCGAAGCGCAACTCAGCACGCAGCTCAGTGGTTCTGATCTTCTGACTGGGAATACTGTTTGCACTTGAGGCAGGCGATGCCGGATTGCTCCAGTTAGTCCATCTGCTCCTGTCGCCATCCTCTGACAATGGGATGAAATACAGGTTGCCACAGGCCTCGTTCTCCTCGGTCTTAAACTGCAAGGTGGTGCGGAATCCCCAGTCCTCCTCACGTTCAAAGGTCAGCGTCTGACGGTTATAGAACATCATCTTGTCGACCTTGCTCCACTTGAAAGCGGTAAACACGTTATCCTTATCGGTACGCATGAACTTATCGGATGGCGACATCACATCGTAGGTTGACGAGAAGGTGAGTGTGCGCTGCGGGAACTCGCGGGGCAGGTACTCCTTCTTATTGAACGACCAGATGACATCGCCCTTGTAATACCACTTCTTAGAGCCCCATCCACGGGCCACATAGCCACGCAGGAACAGGTTGGAGTCGAGATTGGCCGTGGTCTGGGCAGAGATACGGGTACGGATGCCATCAATGACATTCTTGGTGATCATGGTGTTGATAGGACCGATATCCACCTTGCTCGGATTTTTCTTGGTTCCCGTCTCCACAAAGTTCTCGATGAGTGCCTTGAGTCCGAAGATGATATACTTAAAGCCCTTGATATTCTCGATGTTACTGATGAACGAGCCCATCTGACTCTCGCTCTTGGTAAGTTCTACCTGGCGATACTGATTCCAGAACTCGTCGCTACGCATCATAGCGTTGACATCCTTCACCTCCTTCTTGGAGCCTTTAAAGAGCTGTTTGGGCAGTTCATCGAAGGCATAGTCGGTGATGCGGGTGTTACGTATCACCGCCAGTTTCTGCAGGAAGCTGGCCACTTTGATCTCGGTGAACATATCGTCGACACTCAGCACCCAACTGCCATCGGGCAACTGCGTGAACTCCTGCACTACCTGCATATTCTCTACCCAGTTCACATCGCTCTTCTTAGGGATGGTCATCTCGCAGCGCTTGACCTGCCAACTGCTGTCGGCCAGGATATACAGGTCGCCACGGAAACCAAAGTCCTGTTGGTTGTTGGGCAGGAAGTGGAGCTGGAAACACAGGTCCTTATCGACGTACAGCGTGTCTTCGATATAAAAGCGGTAGAACCCGATGGCATCTTTTCCGATAGGCGATGTAAACGGGTACTGCAGCATGCGCACCTGGTCATCGTAGATGTTCACATCGGTAAACACCTCTTTCATCACCGTGTTGAGGATATCGCCAGTCTGTATCAGGTCATTGATACCCTGTGTATTGATACCTTTGATGATGGTCTTCTCATCGTGCGGTTTCTTACGATAGATTTTCTGCGACACGGTTTCATCGACACTGATGGGCAGAATCAGTTTATTGTTATAGGGACAAGCCTCTATCTGGTCGATGAGCCACTGTTTCTTCTTGTATTTCGGTGAGTCGAGAACCTCCGGTCTGAAATCGTTCAGCGCCAGGGTTAGCTTCTGATATTTGTTATACTGATAGAAGTCGCGATTGTCGAGATGGGTTTGTTTCTTGGCCGCAATCACCTTTTTCATCATCTCTACAGCCGGGTTGTTCTTACGACTGTAGCGCTGACGTTTGGTCTTGATGGTTACCTCCTTCAGCATCTTGTTGTCGGTCTTCAGACTAATCTTGATGTTACTCTTGATACCAGAGTTTACATTCACCGTCTGTGACACATAACCCACAGAGGTGAATGTCAGCTGCCAACCATTGTGGCGCGTGATCTGGAAGTTACCGTCAATATCTGATGCCACACCTACTCCATGGCCCAGGTACTGGGCACTGGCAAAAGGTATAGGCTCACCGGTCTTGGCATCAATAATCTGACCGGTTATCATCTGCTGTGCATCAGCAGTGATTAGTGAACAGTGAATAGTGAATAGTATCACTACTAGTCTCAGCATCCACTGCGTTTTACTTTGGTTATTTCTCTTCATTATTGTCTAATATCTGTGTTAAGTCTGTTATCACTTTTCCGGCTGGCGACTCATCTACAGGGTCGTTAGTCCAGCCTTCGCCTTTAAACCAGATGGTGTGGCAACCAGCCTTGGCAGCAGGAATAATATCCTTATCCATGCTGTCGCCCACCACCACAACCTCGTCGGGTTGCATACCAAGTGCCTCGACACCCAGGGTGAAAATCTGAGGGTCGGGTTTGCGAACACCCACTACTGCACTCTCAATGATGGTATCAAAGATGCCATCGAACTTGAACTCTTGAAGCACAGTGGCGATGTTGCCATAGAAATTGCTGACCAATACCATGGGATAGTGCTGTTTGAGTTGCAGCAACACCTCGCGACTCTTGGTGGTCTCTTTGCAGGTGATGGCGTAGAGATCATCCGTGAGTTTTTTTAGATAATAAGAGACAGAAGAAACATCATTTTTCTCCTGGAGATACTCCAGCTGGATGCGGATTTTGGTTTCTATCGTTTTATAGAACGTGAAATCGGGCTGGATGATGGGGTTCTTGCCAAGGGTACGCTCGGCATGCACATAGGCATCGCGGAAGTCGGCCTCGCTCACCGGCACCTGCAGGCGCTCATAAGCATGCCAGATGACCTTGCCCCAGTGCTGACCACCAGTATCAAGTGTTCCACCGTAATCAAAAATGTAACCTTTTACCATTCTAAAATGTAAAAATTAGAAAATGTAAAAATTAACACTTACAACTTGGCACAGAGCGCCTCGTGCTTGGTGTGCATGTACATATACATCGCCTGGAAAACGGTGAGTTCAACGAGAGGATATACCCATGGACAATCCAACAGACAGGTGACATAGATGGTGATGGCACGGGTATTGAATGTCAACAGATTGGTGTACTTCATCAGGGGACGACTGCCTGCGAGGAACTGCTGACGAACAGTCTCATTGGGGTTCTGCTTCCATCGAGCGATGAACTTCTGGAACTCGGGGGTACGTTTCTCCTGACTCTTGCAGTAGTTGGCATAGTTGAAATAGAAGGTACGTGCCAACAGATCGCTCTTGGGCAGCGACTCATAGGTCTCACGCTGCTGTTTGTAGTTATCAAGCTCAGAACCCTCCTTACCCAATAGGAAGAACAGGTGTATCTGACGGTAGTAATCAGCCAGAGAACTCTGATCGGAGTGAAACAGGAATCCTGCCACAGCGCACAGCACAAAGCCCCAGATGCCCCAGTTGGTATCCAAGAAAGGCATGGGCTGGTCCCACAGACGGTATACGATACCCAGGTAGATGCTCACAAACCACAGGTCGCCAGCAAACCCATCGAGCATACGTCCTATCAGGGTTTTCTTGCCTGTGATGCGGGCCATCTGCCCATCAGTAGAATCGCAGAAATTAGCAAACATCAGCAGCAACACGCCATAGATGTTATGCATCAGATCGGTGTAAGAGAACATGACGCCTGCGCCTACACCCAAGAATATAGATATGATCGTGATCACGTTGGGGTGGACATCCAGTTTGTTCCAGAACAACGCAAACGCCAATCCTATGGGACGTGTAAAATGCACATCCAACCACTCTTCAGTATCTTCTGATTTAAATGATAATTTCAATAATTCCTTAAAACTTGCCATTATTATCCTAATTTTTACATTGTCTCATTTTTTAATTTTTACATTGTCTCTACAAGAGACGCTATCGCTGTGGCTGCTTCTTCACGACAGCGGGAGAAGCTGGGCCAATCGTTGAAGTCGATGATACAGAACGAACCATTCTCACTGACGATACAGTCGCCACCATACACCTTTATGCCAACAGTCTTAGCCAACTGTTCAACACAGGCCTGCATTGTCCCTGACTCGAACGGGAAATGACGGGCCTCGCCATTGCGGCGCTCATCGCCGAACTTAGAATCACCATCGTCGGTGGGATAGAAATAGCGGAAGAACCCGGTGCCGGCAACCCCATAGAACTTAACCAGATCGCCTGGCACATGGGCACTGATGGTATACTGGGTGATGCCACGCTCTTCAAACTCATGTATCTTGCACTCCAGCTCGCCCTTGGTAACCGCATACTGTACATCGTCCTTACCCTGGGCTGCTGCATCGCCTCGCTTCAGCCAGTAGCCATAGTTGCCCTGACGCGGAGGCATGGGCATACCTATATGCTGCATGATGGTTTCGAGTTTGCATCGCGAGCAGTTCTCTATACCCAATGAGGAATTAATAGCGTTCAGATTCCTTAGTTTGTCTAAGGTCTCAGGCAGTCGACCCATGCTCATGACATGGTCATACTGCTCAGGTGCAAACGGCTGTTCCTCACTGACGATGTCAACCTGATGACCAGCAGTCATCAGTCGGACAGCTACAGAATCCAGTATCGCCCTATCCTTCTCTACCGAGTTTGGAGAGAATATCTCAGCCCGTTGTACTAATAATATCTTCACGCTCCAATTATTACATTTTTACATTTTCCAATTTTTACATTGTCAAAAAGTCCTCGGCTTTTTGAATATCACTGGCGTGATCGATATCCAGCACCTTAGAGAAGCCATAAGCCTTCAGTTGAAGCCCATCGCTGACCAGTGCACGCTGGAAATTACGCATCCTGCTGTCGCCACGCTCAATGCATCGGCGCAGGGTGTCGATACTCTTCGGTGTGAGACCATAGATGCCCCCACTGATGTATTTGGGATGGTCGCAAGTGTCATAGAAACCTGTGATAGCCATCTCTCCGGTAGTACCGACATACAGCGGTTTCTCATCGTCGATATAGTCGGTCACGCCCATCAAGCCATCGCACTCACCTGCCTCAACCGACTGACTGAAGGTGCTGGCATAGACTTTGAACTCATCCTCGCGGAAAATGGTATCTACCGTGGTCAGGATAAACGGCTCATCGCCGAGCCACTGACTGAGTTCCCACATGCTGTGCATAGAGCTGGGCGTGCTCTTCACAAGATACTTCAGGGGCACACGTCGTGCCTCTGCTATCTGTTTGAGATGTTCGGCAACAGCCGTCATCTGCTCATTACATATCACGCATATCTCGCTGGCATTGTTATCCATAAACACGCGTATCAGTCGGTCTATCAGCATTTCGCCGCCCACTTTCACCAGGGGCTTCGGCGCTGCCACACCTTCCTGCACCAATCGCGATCCTTCGCCAGCAGCTATTATTGCATACTTCATCTTCACAAACTAAATCTAATTCAGAGTGCAAAGATAGACATTTCTTATGAAACGACGAAAACTTTGCACTCTTATTTAGGTTTTATTATCATAAAAACAAAAAAAAGTAGAGCTTAACGCCCTACCTTTAAGTCACTGGAGTTGATATCACCCGAGCCTCGTTTTCGCATTTCATAATGCTGAACCCGACCCTTTAGATTGATGTCGCCTGAGCCTTGGAGGTCGGCATTGACCGTCCCACAACCACTGATAAACTCAATATCGATATCACCCGAGCCACGCAACTGGAGCTGGGTATTGACTGCATTCATCTGTCGGATATCCAGATCGCCCGAGCCTATGAGGGTGGCAGATGTCTCACGGGTGTCGAGATGCTCAATATCCAAGTCGCCTGAACCTACCAGCTCTGCATCGCAGCGATCGCATACGACATCAGTGAACCTGACATCGCCCGAGCCCTTCAGTCGGATGTTAAGCACATCGGTATCTACAGGACTCTCGCTGATAAAATCGCCTGAGCCACTGAGGGTTACACCAACAAGATCGGGTGAAGAGACATATACAGCGAGTTCTTTATTGCCACCGAAACTCACATTTACGATACCCAGTTTACCCTTGTTGCGGATAGTGAGGGTGTTACCATTGACATCGGTAAGGATATTAGAGACAAGGTCTTTGGGGCCCTTTACACGTACAGAGAAACTATCGGCCTGCGTATAATACACCGTGGGAGAGCCGATGACCTCAATCTTCTCGAAGCCACGGATATCGCGTGTAGAGACATTCACCTCGTCGGAGGTGGTATAGCTCAAATTAAAACCACTGTTACCACAGGTGCTGCAAGAGCTCATAGCCATGACCACAAGGCCCAAAACAGGAAGCATGATCTTTTTCATATCGAACATTATTTAAACATTTCTACTCGTTTGACGGAACGATTGTAGAAAAAGTTGCACGCATAAGAAAAAAAATTATCGCATTGGAATCTCTACCCAGAAACGCGAGCCCTCGCCAAGGATAGAATCGACACCAATAGAACCGCCAAGACTCTCGGCATGACTCTTGGCCACAGAAAGACCAAGACCGGTGCCTGGGATATACTCATCGACCTTGACAAAGCGTTCGAAGATGCGCTTCTGGTCAGCCTCAGCAATACCCTTACCGGTATCAAGCACCCACAGCATAATCTTATCGCCCTGAGGCAAATCGAAACCAAGGGTGATAGAGCCCTGGGCGGTGAACTTAACGGCATTCTGAACCAGATTGGTGACAATTTCCTTTACCTTATCAATATCGGTAGTCACCATCAGCTCATTGATAGGGAACTGGGTAGCAAGGATAACAGCCTCCGGATCGACCATTCCCGAGAAGGAATCGACAATCTGACGAAGTACGGGAACAAGATTGATCTGCTGTTTAACCAGACTCTTAGCCTCAGCCTCAACCTTCGACATGCTTACCAGACCATCAATAATACTGAGCAATTTGTAGTTATTTTTCTGAATCTCTGAAATCAGCTGATTACGATCCTCCTCGCTCTCAACAACCGGCAACAGATCGGCAAAACCCACAATCGCATTCAATGGGGTTCGGATTTCGTGACCCATGTTAGCCAGGAAGGCCGTCTTCAAGCGGTCGCTCTCCTCAGCCTTGTTACGGGCAGCAATCAGCGAAGCCTCCATTTCCTTCTGAGCATCGATACGGAAAGAGGCACCCACCACCCGGGCAGGATTACCATTCTCATCGCGAGCAGATATCGTACCAAAGCTCTCCTCCCAATAAATAAGCCCCGACTTACCGGCCAACACACGATAGGTCTCGTGATAAGAGAAGCTTTCGCCACTACACAAGTTATTGAGGGAAATACGAATACGCTGGGCATCGCTCTTGTCAATCAGATTGAACAACTGTTCGATAGGAACCTCGGGGATAGAAACCAGATCGCCCCTGTCATCACGGAAATCAGCATCCACACCGATGGTGCGGCTCTTACAGTCGATATGCCAAGTACAGAGATGCATGGCCTTGAGCACAAACTCGTACTCAATACTATTCTGCTTCACCTTATCAAGGTCGCGAAGCTCACGTTTTAGTCTGCCACCAGCCCTACGCTGCAGGAAAAGCATGACGATAAGCGCAAGGAGTAGCACGATGCCGATAGCCCACAGCATCGGGATGAGATACTTGTTCTCTGTCGGGGTATAGAGTAGTAAACTATACATAGGTTCGTATTTTCAATGGGCAAAAGTAAGTATTTTATTTGGAAAAACGACATTTTTAGCACGTTTTTTCATAAAAACAAAGTTTTTTTATTAGATTAACAATAAAAAAGCGTGTTTTTCGGCAACTTTGCAGTAACTTTGCACCCTGTAAACATTAATATAATGGAAAAGTACGAATTGATTGCCAAAACGTTCATGGGACTGGAACCTGTGCTGGCAAAAGAGTTGACCCAATTGGGGGCTAGTGATGTAGAGATCGGTAGACGAATGGTATCGTTTACAGGTGATAAGGAAATGATGTATCGTGCAAACTTTCAGTTGCACACGGCTATCAGAATTCTGAAGCCTATACGCCATTTCAAAGCCAGAAGCGCTGACGACGTGTATGATGAGATCAAAAAGATTGACTGGACCGAATATCTTGGTACAGACAAGACTTTTACTGTTGACTCGGTGGTATTCTCAGAGGAATTCCGCCACTCTAAGTTTGTTTCGTATAAGGTTAAGGATGCGATTGTAGACCAATTCCGCGAGAAGACCGGCAAACGCCCGAACATATCGATAAGCAACCCAGATATCAGACTGAACATGCACATTGCAGAAGACAAGTGCACACTGAGTCTGGACTCAAGTGGTGAGAGTCTGCACCGCCGTGGATACCGTCAGGAGAGTGTAGAGGCACCCCTGAACGAGGTACTGGCAGCAGGAATGATCCTGCTTTCAGGATGGCAGGCCGACACAGACTTCATCGACCCTATGTGCGGTAGTGGTACCCTACTGATTGAGGCTGCACTGATAGCCAAGAACATGGCACCGGGCCTGTTCCGCAAGGAGTTCGCCTTTGAGAAATGGCCTGACTTTGATGCAGATCTGTTTGATGAGATATACAATGACGAGAGTCTGGAGCGCGAGTTCAACCACAAGATTTACGGCTACGATATTGACATGAAGGCTGTGAACACAGCTCGCATGAACGTAAAGGCTGCCGGACTGAGCGATATCATCAGCGTAGAGCAGCAGGACTTCAAGAACTTCACACAGCCTGCCAACAAGAGTATCATGATATCGAACCCACCTTATGGCGAGCGTATCTCAACACCCGACCTGTTGGGTACCTATAAGATGATAGGTGAGCGACTGAAGCACCAGTTCAAGGGCAACGATGCCTGGATACTGAGCTATCGCGAGGAGTGCTTCGACCAGATAGGACTGAAGCCAAGCATCAAGATTCCGCTTTACAATGGCAGTCTGGAGTGCGAGTTCCGCAAATATCAGATGTTTGACGGTAAGCTGAAGGACTTCCGCTCAGAGGGCGGTATCGTGAAGACCGAAGAGGAGAAGCGCCAGATGGCCGAGAAGCACCGCTTTAAGAAAGAGCGCGAATTCAAGAAGCGCCTGGAAGAAAAAGAGGAGAACGAAGAGGCCGACATCCTGAGCTTCACCTTCCACCGTCACGACCTGAGCAAGAACCGTGGAGGTCATGAGAGCTTCGATCGCAGCGGTAAAGAGCGCAGAGAGCGCAAGGATTTTGGCAAAGGCGACCGCAAGGAGTATGGTAAAGGCAAGGACCGCAAGGACTTCAAGCGCGGTGGCAAACGCGACTTCGGTAAAGGCAAGGACTTCGGAGGCAAGAAAAGGAGATTTGATGATGATGAAGATTAAATCATTGTTGGCGATCATCGCCATGATGGCAATACCTGCAACCATGAGCTCTCAGGATAAGAAACTGTTTACGCTTGAAGACCTGAACTTCGGCGGTACGAACTATGCCAACCTGCGCCCACAGAACATGTGGCTCACATGGTGGGGCGAGAAGCTGATAGAGACCGGTGTAAACGAGTGTAAGCTGATAAACACCAAGACAGGTAAGAAGACCTGCCTGTTTACACTCGATGACATCAACTCATGGGCAGGCAGCGATGATAACACCTACGTGCGCCACCTGATGAACGCCACGTTCCCCTACCCCGATAAACCGATTGTGGCACTGGGTAACAGAAAGGCATTTATACTGCTTGACTTCGAGGCCAAGAAGATTATTTGGCAGGACAGTATATCAGGACAGACAGCTAACGACTGGCATCCTACATCGCGAGCCACAGCTTACGTTGAGAATTATCAGCTTTATGTGGTTGACGGTCAGGGCGTTAAGCATCAGCTGAGCCAAGACGGCAGTAGGGAGATTGTTTACGGACAGAGCGTGCATCGCAATGAGTTCGGTATCAGCAAAGGTACATTCTGGAGCCCCAAAGGCAACAGACTGGCCTTTTATCGCATGGACCAGAGCATGGTGACCGACTATCCGCAGGTAGATATCTTCCCTCGTTCGGCCAGTTATGAGCCCGACAAATATCCTATGGCTGGTATGACCAGCCATCAGGTGACTGTGGGAGTGTATGACCTGAGTACCGACAAGACCGTGTATCTGCAGGCTGGTGACCCTACCGACCGTTATTTTACAAACATCGCCTGGAGTCCTGACGAGAAGACTGTATACATGTTTGAGTTGAACCGCAAACAGAACGACTGCCGACTGGTATCCTACGATGCTGTATCGGGACAGAAGATTGCCGAACTGTATCGCGAGACCTCAGACAAATATGTTGAGCCACAAAACCCAATACAGTTCCTGCCATGGGATGACTCGAAATTCATCATGCAGAGTCAGAAAGACGGCTATAACCACCTTTATCTATTTGACAAGAGCGGTAAGGAACTCAAGCAGCTTACCCGCGGTGAGTGGGTTGTTATGGATGTGGTTGGCTTTAACACCAAGACCAAGAGTGTGCTCTATACCAGTAACGAGCACTACCCTATCAACAGTAATCTGTGGACTGTCACTATCAAAGACGGCCATCGCAGACAGTTGGGTAAAGGTATTGGCGTAGTACAGAGCGCCCAGCCATCGGCATCAGGACAACTGGTGGCCTTGAAGCTGTCGGCATTCAACAGACCACGCATCATTGATGTCATCAACACCAATGCCTGGGGTAAGGTCACCGAGTTGCTCGATGCCCAGGATCCATGGAAGGACTATCAGCAGCCCATATTCTCATACGGCAGCATCAAAGCAGTTGACGGAAAGACCGACCTATATTATAGAATGGTGAAGCCTCACGACTTTGATCCCAACAAGAAATACCCAACCGTGGTATACGTCTATGGCGGTCCTCATGCTCATAATGTGGATGCATCGTGGCACTATGCCAGTCGTTCCTGGGAGACATACATGGCTCAGAAAGGCTATATCGTGTTCATACTTGACAACCGTGGATCGGAGAACAGAGGCAGAGACTTTGAGCAGGCCACTTGGCATCAGTTAGGTCAGGTAGAGATGCAAGACCAGATGACGGGTGTGGAGTACCTGAAGAAACAGTCGTATGTTGACATGAACCGTTTGGGTGTTCACGGATGGAGCTTCGGCGGATTCATGACCATCTCGCTGATGCTTAACTATCCCGACGTGTTCAAGGTAGCAGTTGCCGGTGGACCGGTCATCGACTGGAAATGGTATGAGGTGATGTATGGCGAGCGCTATATGGGTACTCCACAGGATAACCCAGAGGGATATGCCAAGAGCAGTCTCATCAGCAAAGCCAAGAACCTGAAGGGAAAGTTGCAGATTATCACTGGATATAACGACAACACCGTTGTGCCACAGCACTGTCTGAGTTTCCTCGACGCCTGTGTGAAGGCCGGTACACAGCCTGACTTCTTTGCCTACCCCGGTGAGGAGCACAACATGCGTGGTCATGCATCAGTGCATCTGCATGAGCGCATTACCCAGTATTTTGAGGACTACCTCAAATAAAGGTGAAAGGGTGAAAAGGTAAAAAATAATAATTATAGACATGAAGATATTACTATTAGGAAGTGGCGGACGTGAGCACGCCCTGGCTTGGAAAATTGCTCAGAGTAACAAATGCGAGAAACTGTACATCGCACCAGGTAACGCAGGTACAGGTAGTTGTGGCACAAATGTAGCCATGAAGGCTGATGACTTCGAGGCTATCAAGGCATTCATCGTTGAGAAAGGTATCAACATGGTGGTTGTCGGTCCTGAGGCCCCATTGGTAAAGGGTATCTACGACAATCTGAAGGCTGATGAGCGTACCAAGAACGTACCTGTTATCGGCCCATCGAAGGCTGGTGCAGTACTCGAAGGCTCTAAGGACTTTGCCAAGGCATTCATGGAGCGTCATCACATACCAACAGCACGCTATCAGACCTTTGACGGTGAGCATCTGGAAGAGGGGCTGAAGTTCCTTGAGACCCTTGAGGCTCCTTATGTGCTGAAGGCTGACGGTCTGTGTGCCGGTAAGGGCGTGTTGATACTGCCAACACTCGAAGAGGCCAAGAAGGAGCTGAAGGAGATGCTGGGCGGTATGTTCGGCAATGCTTCAAGTCGTGTGGTCATCGAGGAGTTCATGAGCGGTATCGAGTGCTCTGTATTCGTACTGACTGATGGTAAGAACTACAAGATACTGCCCGAGGCCAAGGACTACAAGCGTATCGGTGAGCATGACACGGGTCTGAACACCGGTGGTATGGGTAGTGTTACCCCCGTGCCATTTGCTACCAAGGAATGGATGCAAAAGGTGGAGGACCGCATCATCCGTCCTACAGTAGAGGGACTGGCTGCTGATGGCATTGACTACAAGGGATTCATCTTCTTCGGACTGATCAACCGCACCAACACGCCAAGCAAGGAGCCAGAGCCATACGTGATTGAGTATAACTGTCGTATGGGCGATCCTGAGACTGAGAGTGTGATGCTGCGACTGAAGAGCGACATCGTAGATCTGTTTGAAGGTGTGGCCGAGGGTAACCTCGACCAGCGTGCTATTGAGTTCGACCCACGTGCAGCGGTATGCGTGATGCTGGTGAGCGGCGGTTACCCACAGGAGTACAAAAAGGGCTACCCCATCAAGGGCATTGAGCATGTGGAGGGTTCCATCGTATTCCACAGCGGAACAGCGCTGAAGGATGGCGAGGTAGTGACTGCCGGAGGACGCGTCATCGCTGTATCTTCATACGGAAAAGACAAGGCCGAAGCACTACAGAAGTCATTCGAAGAGGCACAGAAAATACAGTTTACCGACAAGTATTTCCGTCGTGACATTGGAGCGGATCTATAGTGAATAGTGAATAGTGAACAGTGAATAGTGAATAGTGAATAGTGAATAGTGAATAGTGAATAGTAAGTGAAAAGATTTCAGAATAAAATAGCCGAAAGCCGACGCATGTTGCCGATTACCATCCTGTATGGTGTCGGCATCTGGCTGTTGGCTGGGTTGGTGAACAACGGCTGGTGGTTCCAGTTCCTGTGTTTCTTTGCATCGGTTTATGCCATGATACATCTCAACAACATAAACCTGATGATCAGGATATACAGTCGTTCTGTGTCGGCAGCCTACATCCTGTTGTCGTGTATAGCCGTTTGGTTGTTCCCTTCGATAAACGGGGCTGTTATCCAACTGGGATCGGTACTGATATTATTATTGCTGTTCTCGTGCTATCAAGACCACGAGACAAGAGGCAGGACATTCTATGTCTTCCTGATAGCCAGTACCATCAGTCTGCTGGAGCCACGCTATCTGCTGTTTGTTCCCATCTTCTGGCTACTGATGGCCACAACCGTCTATTCACTTTGTTTCCGCACTTTCCTGGCATCGTTAATCGGTTTGATAACACCTTACTGGCTCTATGCCGGATGGCTGTTGTTTAACAACATCAAGAATCCGGGAATGGCACTGAGCTTTACATCGCGATTCACAGACATACAGTGGGCCATCGACTATGGGGCATTGACCAGACAACAGATAGCCTACCTGGCACTGCTGATAGTGATGTTCCTGGTGGGAACCATCCATTTCTGGCTTAACAGCTATATGGACAAGATACGTGTGCGCCAGATATACACCAGTCTGATTATGCTCACCCTTTACACCTTAGTGCTGCTGGCAGTACAACCACAGATGTTTGATGTACTGATTATCATGCTGACCATCGCTATAAGTCCGATTATAGCCCATTTTGTATCGCTGACACATACCCGGTTGTCGAACCTATTCTTCATGGTACTGATGGCCGTGATATTGTTGTTAACAGGCATGAATCTATGGATTTCATAATCAACCTACTGACACAATACGGTTATTGGGGCATGTTGCTGGCTGCTTTTCTGGCAGGTAGCTTCTTCCCTTTCTCGAGTGAGGCGGTCATGGTGGCACTGATGGCTACCGGACTCGATCCATGGGTGCTGATGATATACGGTACGATAGGGAATGTGATGGGCAGTGTGTTTAACTACTGCGTGGGCAGAATGGGTAAACTTGAGTGGATAGAGAAATATCTGCATGTCAAGAAACAAGACCTGGACAAAGCCCACAGGTTTCTGGCCGGACATGGTGCCTGGATGGGATTCTTTGCATTCCTGCCAGTACTGGGTAGTGCCATCACCATAGCCTTAGGACTGATGCGATCGAACGTCATCATCACATTCATCGCCATCACACTGGGCAAGTTGTTCCGTTATGTGGTATTAATCTACGGTGCAGGATTGTTTATGTAAGTTAATTATCAATTATCAATTGTAAATTATCAATTATATTTATTACCTTTGCACCATTATTTAGATTTTTAACGTTAAAGTATATTTTTCTATAATGAAACAATTCAGGTTAATAGACAATGCCCTTGGCTGGCTGGCATTTTTTATCGCAGCCTTTGTCTATTGTTCTACCATCGAACCGACAGCCAGTTTCTGGGACTGTCCGGAATTTATCACTACTGGTTATAAACTGGAAATCGGTCACCCACCTGGGGCACCGTTCTTCATGCTGACCGCCAATCTGTTCTCGCAGTTTACAAGCGACCCCACACAGGTGGCACGAATGGTTAACACCATGAGTGCGCTGCTCTCGGCCACCTGTATCCTGTTCCTGTTCTGGACCATCACCCATCTCACCCGCAGACTGCTTATCAGCAACTGGGAGGAGATGACCATGCCAAAGCTGATTGCCATCGAGGCTTCGGGTTTGGTTGGCGCATTGATATACACCTTCAGCGATACCTTCTGGTTTTCGGCTGTTGAGGGCGAGGTTTACGCCTATTCATCAGCATTTACAGCTGTGGTATTCTGGCTGATACTGAAGTGGGAAGACCATGCCGACGAGCCTCATAGTGACCGTTGGCTGATACTGATTATGTATATGACAGGTCTGTCAATCGGTGTTCACCTGCTGAACCTGCTTTGTGTGCCTGCCATCGTACTGGTTTACTATTATCGCCGATTCCCCGATGCCAACCTCAAGGGATCGCTCATCGCACTCGCTGTGTCGATAGTGATACTGGCAGCAGTTCTTTATGGTGTCGTTCCTGGTATCATCACCGTTGGCGGATGGTTCGAGCTGTTCTTTGTCAACACCCTCGGCATGCCATTCAACACGGGTGAGATCATCTATATCTTACTGTTAGTAGGTTGTGTTATCTGGGCTGTCTACGAGACTCAGACACAGAAGCACTCACAGAAGATACAGAATATTGCCTTCCTGGCATCGGTTGGCATGCTGGGTATCCCCTTCTACGGATGGGGATGGAGTGCATTCTTCATCGGTGTAGTGGTATTGGTAGCCCTCTGGTTCCTGCTGATGTATAACAAAAACAACCAACCACTGATTACAGCCCGCATCAAGAACACGATGCTGCTGTGCATGCTGATGCTGATGATTGGCTATTCAAGCTATGCGCTGATAGTGATACGTTCATCGGCCAACCCACCAATGGACCAGAACTCGCCCGAGGATATCTTCACACTTGGTGACTATCTGGGACGTGAGCAGTATGGTCAGCGCCCATTGTTATATGGTCAGGCCTACACCTCACAGGTAGCCCTGGAGCAGGAAGGCAACTACTGCAAGCCTGTTATGACAAGCGGCAAGCCCGTATATCAGCGCAAGGAGAAGGCTTCGGCCGATGAGAAGGACTCTTACTTTGTAGTTCGTACAAAGGATGAATATAAGTACGCACAGAACATGCTGTTCCCACGTATGTATGACGCCGGTCATGCCGCCGCTTACGAATCGTGGATGGGTGGCGTCGACGGCTCGGAGGTTCCTTATGATCGCTGCGGTGAGCAGATGATGGTGAAGGTGCCCAGTCAGTTGGAGAACATCCGTTTCTTCCTCAGCTACCAGTGTAACTTCATGTACTGGCGCTACTTTATGTGGAACTTTGCCGGACGCCAGAATGACATTCAGGGCAATGGCGAGTTGGAACATGGCAACTGGTTGACAGGATTCTCGTTTATCGACAATGCCCGTCTGGGCGACCAGAGCATGCTACCAGAAGAGCTGAAGGAGAACAAAGGTCATAATGTGTTCTACTGCATGCCTCTGATTCTCGGTCTGCTGGGACTCTTCTGGCAGGCATGGTACACCCGCAAGCGCAAGGTGACAGTGAATGGTCAGGAGAAGACCATCGATGATCCGATAGGAATCCGTCAGTTCTGGGTTGTATTCTTCCTGTTCTTCATGACAGGTCTGGCCATTGTCATCTACCTAAACCAGACACCGATGCAGCCACGTGAGCGCGACTATGCCTATGCTGGTTCGTTCTATGCTTTCGCCATCTGGTGCGGTATGGGTGTTGCAGCCATCATCGACTGGCTGAACCGTCAGATTAAGAAAGAGAATCTCGTTTTAACAGGACTAGTATCTCTAGCCTGTCTAGTTGTTCCTATTCAGATGGCTAGTCAGACTTGGGATGACCACGATCGTTCAGGTCGCTACTGCTGCCGTGACTTCGGTCAGAACTACCTGATGACCCTGCAGGAAGAGGGTAACCCGATTATCTTCACCAATGGAGATAACGACACCTTCCCATTGTGGTACAATCAGGATACAGAGGGATTCCGTACCGATGCACGCGTATGTAACCTCTCCTATCTGCAGACCGACTGGTATATCGACCAGATGCGCCGTCCAGCATACAACTCTCCATCAGTGCCCATCAGCTGGAGCCGACTGGAGTATTGCGCCGGCACCAACGAGTATGTACAGATAGACCCATCACTGAAGAGTCAGGTTGAGAAGCTGTATCGCGATAACCCGGAAGAGGCTAAGCAGAACTTCGGCGACAAACCTTTCGAACTGAAGAACATTCTGAAGTACTGGGTTCGTACCACCAATAAAGATCTGCATGTGATTCCTACAGATACCGTTTATGTCACCATCGATAAGGAGGCTGTTCGCAAGAGTGGCATGATGATGGCTGCTGATACCATCCCCGACCAGATGGTCATCTCGCTGAAGGGTAAGAGTGCCCTGTACAAGCAGGATCTGATGATGCTGGAGATGATTGCCCAGTGCAACTGGACACGTCCTATCTACGTAGCTACCACCGTTGGTTCGGAGAACTACATGAACCTGGGTGATAACTTTGTACAGGAGGGCCTGGCCAACCGTATCACTCCATTCACCACCAACGCCCCAGGTGCCAAGAACTTCGACACTGAGAAGACTTATAACAATGTGATGAAGAAGTTCAAGTTCGGTGGTGTCGACAAACCTGGCATCTATCTCGATGAGACCGTGATGCGTATGTGCTACACCCACCGCCGACTGCTGTCGCTGTTGGCTATGAACCTTGTTCGTGAAGGTAAGAACAAGCAGGCCATGGAGGTGCTCGACAAGAGTGAAAAGATGCTGCCAAGCTACAATATCCCTCACGACTACCAGAGCGGTTCTATGGATCTGGCCCGTGCTTATGCACTTACCGGACAGAACAAGAAAGCGCAGGAGCTGATAGACCAATTGTGGCGCAAATCAGCAGAATATATGCTGTGGTACTGCTCGTTAGACGGACAGCGTTTCGAGAGTTCGCAGCAGGACTGCATACTCCATCTCTATGTTCTGAACCAGGTTCTCGACCTGCAATCAGCTGTTGACGAGAAGAAGGCAGAAGAGAAGGACAAGCAGTTCCAGGCCATCAACAAGATCTATACAGCTAAAGGTGGAACTTACGGACAATAAGATATGTTTATAGAACAACCGGCAATATATCTGCGCTGGCTATATCCAAGAGCATACTGGAGAATGGATCGTCGCGAGAGATCAGTTTACCTGACTTTCGACGACGGTCCTATCCCTGAGGCTACACCATTTATTCTTGACACACTGAAGGAGTTTGGTGTGAAAGCCACCTTCTTTATGGTGGGCGACAATGTGAGAAAATATCCAGAGCTCTACAAACGTATACTAGCCGAAGGCCATCAGGTAGGAAACCATACCCATAACCACATTGGCGGACTCCGCCACTCTATTAAGGAATACAGTTATAATGTGGAGAAGGCCAACGCCTATATCCATAGTCATTATGTGCGTCCGCCCCATGGATGGATGCGTATGGCACAATATGCCTGGCTCAGCAGAAAATACAAGATTGTGATGTGGGACCTCGTTACCCGCGACTACTCTAAATGGATGACGTCAGAGGATGTCGTTAATAATATAAAGAGGTACGCGCGTAATGGTTCGATTATCACATTCCACGATTCGCTTAAGAGTATCGACAAGCTTAAGACCGCCTTGCCCGAGAGTCTGCAGTGGCTTAAAGACCAAGGCTATAGCTTCAGAATATTTCCTTAAAACAATTCATAAACAACAATGAACAGATTACTAACAACCTGCTTACTAACAGCAACATTCGCAATGACAACAAATGCACAACCACAACCTCGTACTGACAATTCGGCTGCGCCGATTCTCGCTGAGAACAACATCGACGAGGTTATCAAGGCCATGACCCTTGAAGAGAAAGCCAAACTACTTGTTGGCGGTGCTAACAACTTTTTTGGTGCAGGTGCCGTGGTTGGCGGCGAGGCCGACCTGGTAGCCGGAGCTGCCGGTACATCACCAGCCATCCCACGACTGGGCATCCCTGCCACAGTGCTAACCGACGGCCCTGCCGGCGTACGTATCGACCCTACACGTAAGGGAACGACAAAGACTTACTACGCCACCGCATTCCCCATCGGTTCTTGCCTGGCTTCAACCTGGAACACCGCTCTTGTCAGCAAGGTGGGTGAAGCTATCGGTAACGAGACAAAGGAATACCGTTGTGACGTGATTCTCGGTCCTGGCATGAACCTGCATCGCAATCCACTCTGCGGACGTAATTTCGAGTACTACTCAGAGGACCCATTCCTAACTGGAAAAATTGCCGCTGCTTATATACAGGGCGTACAGAGTCAGGGTGCCGGTGTAAGTGCCAAGCACTTTGCCATCAACTCTCAGGAGACTGACCGTACAGCAGTTGATGAGCGCGTGAGTCAGCGTGCTGCCCGTGAGCTCTATCTGCGTGGATTCGAGATTGCAGTGCGTGAGAGTAATCCTTGGACCATCATGGCATCATATAACCAGGTAAATGGTGAGTACTCGATGGGTAACCACGACCTGCTGACCAAGATTCTGCGTGAAGACTGGGGCTATAAGGGTATTGTGATGACCGACTGGATTGGCATACGCGAAGGACTTACCACAGCCAGTGAGGTTCATGCCGGAAACGATCTGATGGAACCAGGACAGCCTGCCCAGGTACAGGAGATCATTGACGCCGTTAAGAACGGGAAACTGGCTATGGCCGATGTTGACCGCAATGTTCGTCGCATGCTTGAGTATATCGTAAAGACACCCAGTTTCCATAAGTATCCCGCCTCTAACAACCCTGACTTCAAGGCGCATGCCGCTATCACACGTCAGAGTGCTGCCGAGGGTATCGTGATGCTGAAGAACAACGGAGCCCTGCCTTGGAAGAACGGCGCTGTCAAGACCGTTGCTCTGTTTGGCGAGAACTCATACGACTTCCTCAGCGGTGGTACTGGTTCTGGTTGCGTTCACCCACCATACGTGGTTGATATGCTCGAAGGACTGCAGAATGCCGGTATCAACTCATCGGCTACTCTCACCGACATCTATCGTAAATACATAGCGTTTGCCAGAGTTAAGTTCCAGGCAGAGCGCCATCCTGCAAAATGGTTCCAGACAGAGATGATGGGACAGCAGAAATATCCTGAGATATCTATCGCACCTATCGCTATCAATAAGGAGATTCAGGGTGCTGATGCAGCCATCATCACCATCGGTCGTCAGGCTGGTGAGGGTATCGACCGCGATATCGAGACAGAGTTCAACCTGATTCCCGAGGAGCGCCATCTGATTATTGACGTATGTAACGCCTTCCACGCTGCTGGAAAGCCAGTTATCGTCATCATCAACTCAGGTAGTGTTATCGAGACAGCCTCTTGGAGCAGCTATCCCGATGCCATCCTGTGTGCTTGGCAGCCTGGTATGGAAGGCGGTAACTCTATTGCCGACCTGCTGACAGGTAAGGTGAACCCATCAGGAAAGCTCACCATGACATGGCCTATCGCTGCTACCGATCATGCCTCTACCAAGAACTTCCCTGGAAATATTGACGACTACAGCTTCAAGATGATGGTAGGCAACAAGATGCAGATTCCTGGACATACCTACACCAACCATGAGGAGGACATCTATGTTGGATACCGCTATTTCGACACTTTCAATAAGAACGTGGCCTACCCATTCGGTTATGGTTTGAGCTACACCACCTTCGCCTTCTCAAAGCCTGTAGTCAAGGCTAAGGGAAAGGACGCTGTTGAGGTTAGCATCACTGTAAAGAATACCGGAAAAGTTAGTGGCAAGGAGGTGGCACAGGTTTATGTTCAGGCTCCAGAAGGAAAGTTGGAGAAACCCTGTCAGGAGCTGAAAGCATTTGCCAAGACCCGCGAGCTACAGCCAGGCGAGAGTCAGGTCTTGACGATGGCCATCCCTGTACGCGATCTGGCAAGCTTTGACGAGGCCGGTAGTCAGTGGCTTACAGAAGCTGGCACATACACCTTCCGTATCGGTAACAGCAGCCGCGACATCGCAGCCACAGCAACACTAAAGATTGCAGAATATACTGAAAAGACAACAAATGCCCTTGCTCCTAAGCAGACATTGAATCTGCTTAAGAAGGGCAAATAAAACTATTTATCCTCAGCCTCAACATCATTCGTAAGGATGTCGGCAATGGGCAACTGGCGGTCAATCGCTGTATGGAATGAAATCAGCGTTTGACTGCTAGAAAGCCCGAGGGGCTGAAGCTTATCGTGAATAATCGTCAGCAGATGATGATTATTACGGGCATACAACTTGATAAACATATCAAAGTTACCGGTCGTGTAATGGCACTCCACCACTTCAGGTATCTGTTTGAGTTTTTCCAGCACCTCATCAAAACGGGCAGGATCCTTTAGATTCAATCCGATATAAGCACATGTTTCGTAACCTATTTTCTCGGGTTCAATCAGGAACTGCGATCCTTTAAGCACACCCAGACTATTCAGCTTCTGAATACGCTGGTGGATGGCTGCACCACTCACATTACATGCACGTGCCACTTCGAGAAAAGGAATGCGGGCATCGGCGGCTATCAGACTCAGTATCTGTCTGTCGAGTTCGTCTATTTTAACCATAATAGCAGTTATTTTTTGATTTCAGTTGCACTATAATTTATCTTCAGGGCATAGGCTTGTTGCAGGTTTCGTTTCACCTCGCTGACAAGTCCCATAGGCGCCTTGCGGTCTACACGCAGTGATACGGTAAGACGTGATTGGTTTTCTGCGCTTAAACCGCCTCGTATCTGTTCTATCAGAGCAGGGATGTCATGCGGATTCACAATGTCACCATTCAGCTGAACAGCCCAGCGACCTCCTTCACCCCTATCCTCTTTTCCTCCTTCTTTACCTATATAGATGTTCACCACAGCCTGTTTGTTAGCCAGTTTCTGCACTTCTGTTCCCTGTGGCACCTGCAGCCTCACCTTCACCTCATCGCTACGCATGTGGGTAACAATCATAAAGAAGAACAGAACGGTAAAAATCAAGTCGGGCATGGAGGCCACATTCAGTGACGGCACACTCTTCCTACTCTGATGGAACATACTCTTCATCGGTCTCATGGGTTACCTCCTTCCTGTATCGGCGTCTCACTGATACGCTGCGGGTAATATTCGTTCAATGCAGCCTTCTCGTCGCTGGTGCATGCTGCATAGTTACGACCGTAATGTTTCTTGGCATACTCCTCACGCAACTCCTGATAAGCACTTACGATAGCATCCTGCATCTGGAAATAGGCCTCGTAGGTTGTGGCAGGGTCGGCTTGTATCGACACCACATGTCCTGTGCGGTTCACAAAAGCCATCGAGCGCACCTCGGCAGTCAGCTGTTGATAAGTAACTGTCTTACCATCGCAAGTCAACTGGTTATTAGCATCCAGTTTCACCTGTAGCACATGATCGCGATTAATGTCTTTCGGCTGTTCGTGCTCCAGCGGTGGTGGAGCCATCTGGCGCAACAACCCCTTCTCCGTGTCCATCGATGATGTCACGAGGAAGAAAATCAACAGCATAAACGAGATATCAGCTGTCGATGTGGTATTCAGCTCCGGAATCTGCTGACGATAGCGCTTACGAAACATCCGATAATCAATATAATTGAGGTATAGATAAACATATCAGCAACACGCAACCAGAACGCGTCGGTAAGCAGTTGCCCATTGGTCATGATGGGCTTGGTGGAACCAAGTGCGAATGTAACAACCATGCACAACACAAAGCCGATGGCCACCATCCACCCTATCTTACCTGCAGGCACACCATTCACCACATCGTCGCCCTTTCTGCGGAATCGTAATCCATGCCACACCGAATAGGCTGTAGTCAGAATGGCAACAGCTAATGCCAGGTACATCAGTCCCAGCATCACATCAGCTATGGCAGGCGAAATGAAGTTATTCATCACTATTCACTATTCACTCTTCACTCTTCACTTTATACTCCCCAATCATATCCAGCAGCATGATAGCAGCCTCTTCCATCTGAGCAGTCAAACGCTCAATCTTAGAGAGGATATAGCTGTAGAACAGCTGCAGCACCAATGCCACAACAATACCGAAGATAGTCGTGATCAGTGCTACCTTCATACCTTGGGCTACTACGGTGGGACCAATATCGCCAGCAATCTGAATCTGGTCGAAAGCCATCACCATACCTATCACCGTACCAAGGAATCCGAGAGATGGTGCCATGGCGATAAACAATTTTATCCACGAGCATCCCTTCTCAAGATTAGCCGTCTGCAATCCACCGAAGTTGGTGATACTACGCTCAATGGCATCCATGGGCTGTTTAATATGCAAAAGTCCTTGATAACATACCGAAGCCACTGGTCCGCGGGTATTGCGGCATAGGTTTTTGGCACCCTCAACATCGTTTGCCTTCAGTTTCTGTTCAATATCACCCATCAGCTGATGTGTCTTGATCTCAGACAGTGTGAGATAGATGATACGCTCTATACAGAAAGCCAGTCCAAGCACCAGTGCCAATGCCACAAGCGACATAAATGCCACATTACCATCAACAAACTTCGTCTTCAGCTGCTTATGCAATCCACCTTCAGCCTCATCGTCTGCCATTTCATCGATATCCTCGACCATGACAGCCATCGAATCAACATCAGCAGTAATGGCTGTAGTGTCGGTTGTTGCCACAGAATCAACCTGATTCTGAGCAACACCGAGTTGCGTAAAGCTTAGCAAACCTATCAGTGTAAATAGAAAAAACAGTCGTTTCATATTTTTGTCAGTTCTTGCGGAGAGAGGGGGATTCGAACCCCCGAAACGCTTTTGACGTTTACACGCTTTCCAGGCGTGCCTCTTCAGCCACTCGAGCACCTCTCCTTTTGTTTAGTGGATGCAAAGTTAGCGTTATTAATTGATAATTACTAATTGCTAATTGATAATTTAATATTCTTTAAATGATAATTCCAAGTACACGCGCCACATTCTCATTGGTCTTCTGCGCCACCTCTTCTTCGCTCACGCCGTAAGCCTCAGCAAGGCGCTTCAACACCAAGGCCACAAAGGCCGGTTCGTTTCTCTCGCCACGCTTGGGCACAGGGGCCATATAAGGGGCATCGGTTTCCAGAACGATACGCTCCAAGGGCACTACAGCTGGCAGGACTTCGGGCAGGTGTGACTTCTTGAAGGTTGACACCCCACCAACGCCCAAGACGAACTTATCGAACTGCAGCAGCTCTTCTGCCTCATGCTCATTCCCTGTGAAGCAGTGGAACACACCACCGGTCAAGTCATGCTGGTATTTTTTGATGATGGCCACCATCTCATTCTGAGCCTTACGACAATGAATCATCAGTGGCAGTTGCAGCTCTACAGCCCAACGCACCTGTTCTTCGAAAGCCTCCAGCTGTTCCTTCTCAAACTCTCTGCTCCAATAATAGTCAAGTCCAACCTCGCCCACGGCTACTACTTTAGAGGTGAGAGATTTCTTGATGCGCTCTAAAACCTCCTTCCAATCAGTCTTGACATCCTCTGGATGAAGTCCCAGCATGGGATAGCAGTAACCGGGATATCGGCGACAAAGTTCCAAAACGGTCTCGCACGAATCCAGATTGATTCCCGGCACACCAATAGCAGCAACCCCAGCCTCGCGGGCTCGGGTTACTACGGCTTCGAGATCATCGCGGAACTCTTCGCCATCCAGATGACAATGTGTATCTATAAACTGCATCAACTCTGTCGTTTCATCATCTCTGCAGCGTAGGCCTTCAATTCAGCCTTACGCTCCTCGGGCAGATTAATCTTTGCCAGATATACCAGACTCTCCTGATAATACTCCTCAATCTTCTGCTCACAGAGTTCACGGATACCTATCTCATTATACAATTCGGTGACTGCCTTTACCTTCTCGTTGCGGTCGAACTCCTTGGCGTCAATCCACTTCATCAGTTGTTCACGCTGTGCAGGATTAGCCCGGTTCACTGCATTAATCAGCATATAGGTCTTCTTGTTGGATGTGATGTCGCCACCAATGTTCTTTCCGAACACAGCCGGATTGCCATAGACATCCAGCAGATCGTCCTGCAGTTGGAAGGCCAATCCCAGTTTCTCGCCGAACATATAAATATTATCGATATCCTCAGCAGGCGCATCGGCCATAATAGCGCCCACCTTGCAGGCACAGGCCAGCAGCACACTGGTCTTCAGTCTGATCATCTCAATATATTCATCCTCAGTAACATCGTTACGAGTCTCGAACTCCACATCCAACTGCTGTCCCTCACCAATCTCAAGTGTAGTCTGGATAAACACCTTGAAAACCGCAGGCAACTTAGCCGGATCACAATCCTCTACCCTCTCGAAAGCCTGAAGCAGCATCGTATCACCTGAGAGAACAGCACGATTGGCATCCCATTTCTTATGCACAGTCTCATGACCTCTACGCATATCAGCATGATCCATCAGGTCATCATGCAGCAGGGTGAAGTTATGATATGTCTCAAGTCCAATGGCCTGAGGCATAATGCTCAGCGGATCATCCTTATAGAGGTTATACGATAACATAGTGAGCACAGGGCGCACACGTTTGCCACCTATCGAGAGTACATACTTGATAGGATCGTACAACGAGGCTGGCTGACGGTCATAAACCAAATTGTCAAGTGCCTCATTCACTTTCTTAAGAAGTTCTTCTGATGTATACATATCTTATTATAAATTAAATACAACCGGTATGCAGACCATTGTTCTGCATGGTTTGGCATTCATCATGCCTGCTTTCCATTGTGGCATCATCTTCAGCACCCTCAGCACTTCCTGATCGCAGGCTGGCTCCAGTGGCTGCACTACCTGCAGGTCACTCAGTGTACCGTCTTTATTCACAATGAACTGCGCCACTACCTTACCCTTTATCTTACGCTGTTGGGCAGATGCAGGATACTTAAGGTTCTTTGTCAGCCACTTCATAAACTCAGCAGCTCCGCCTGGGAACTGGGGCAGGTCTTCGACCACGCGGAAGTCGATTGGTTCATCATACATATCCACCACTTGCGGCTTTTCTTCCTCGGCCTTGAGTGTAGGTTCTTCCTCTTCGGTTTCTTCCTGCAGAACAGGCTCTGGCGGCAGTTCCACATCATGATCTACCAGATGCAGCTGCTGCGACTCCTGTTTCTCCACTTTCTGCTCCTGAGGCATCATCATAGGCACCTCGTCCTTATCGCGCTTAAGTGGCGACAGTTCTACCTCGGCCTCCAGATCTTCGTCATCGTCAAAGAAAGTCCATCCGCCATCTCCACTATTCCATTCCAGCAGTACGAATAGCAAGGCCAGCACCACAATCACTCCTAAAAGGAACCCTTGTGTGCGCTTTTGTTCCAAATCAGCCTCTTTACTCTTCTTGACTTCCATCTCTATTATTTTGCCTGCAAAGGTACTAATTTTCCCCGTCCCCACCAAAACATTGCCATTAAATTCCGTTAATTTTGGGGTGGCTATTCATATCAATGTGCCTGTGTAAAATGTATGGCCAGCATGGTGAGGTCGTCGTTCTGCTCGGCACCATCGCGGAACAGGTCGGTGTCGGACTTCAGATCCTCTATGATGTCGTGGCAGTTGTTGGATGAATGCGAGGTGAGCAACTGGATAATACGATCTTCGCCATACTGCTCCTGCTGGCGGTTTTCGGCTTCGTTCAGTCCGTCGGTATAGAGCAGCAGTCGCTGATTGCCCTGTAGTTGCATTTCTTCGCCTTCGAACTCCAGTCCGGGCCACAGGCCGATGGGTGCATTGGGTATTACGTCGAGGAACGTAAACTGGTTAGCAGCATCGCCAATGATGGGTGGGTTGTGGCCGGCGTTGCAGTATTCAAGCTGCAGGGTTTCGAGGTCGAGTCGGCAGATGAACATGGTGATGAACATACCTTCATCGTTGTTCTCGGTGAGTTCGTAGTTCAGTCGGGTGGCAATCTCTGCGGGCGACTTACCAGTCAATGCCAGTGTGCGGAAACCGCGCGTGACAATGGCCATGAAGAGCGAGGCGGGAACGCCTTTTCCGCTGACGTCGCCGATGCAGAAATATAGTTTATTGCCTTCGCGGATGAAGTTGTACATGTCGCCTCCCACCTCCTTGGCGGGTGTCATCGAGGCATACATGTCGATCCCATCGATCTCTGGGAATACGCTGGGCAACATCGACATCTGGATATTGCTGGCAATGCGCAGCTCGCTCTCCATGCGCTCCTTGGCGGTGGTGGTCGTTTCCAGTTGGTCGTAGGCATCCTTAAGCTGGTTATGAGCTTTTTTGAGGCGAGCTTGAGCCCGATGGCGCACCATGATGTATATCAGCAGAAAAACAATCAGAATGGCTATCATCACCAGGCGACCTATATGACGGTCTCGAATATTCTGCTCGCGCTCTGCGGCCATCTCCTGCTCCTTCTGATGCACCGCCTCTTGCTCTATGGCATCGGATCGGCGCGCCTGGGTAATGGCCGAGTCAAGATGCTGCACAATGTCCATACTGATAGCCTTGGCCGAATCAATCCTGCCAGCCTGCAGGTTGATATCAAACTTCTTAAGCAGCATTTTCTGTATATTCTCAAGCGAATAGCCTACATTTTGTTCTTTCATCAGCGTATTCAGGTTTGAGGAATTGTCGGCCGACTCCTGCCAGCGCCCAGCCAGACCAAGATAGATGCTGCCGAGAATACTTCCTTCGGCTGTGCGGCTAAAGCTTGTTTGCTCGAACAACTGATAGGCTTGGGCAGCCTCGCGCTTACGACTTAATCCTTCGAGTGCTATGGCGCTATTGATATAGTAACGCGACCACTGCTTTTCGGCATAGCCCGGACGCACATCAGGTACTTTCTCGTATCCACGTATCAGTTCGACTAAGCGCTCTGTCCATATATAGGCCTTACCATACTTTTGTAGATCAAGATAAGTATTGCAAATGATGCCCAAACCTATGATAGCATCGCGATAGTACACGTATTTCTGATGCCGCTTAATAAGGTCGAGATGCAGACGGTAACCTTGTGTAAGATATTCGTCGGCCTTAATCTCGCTGATGCCAAAACGACTCTGGTAGCAGCCCTCATAGATAAGCAGATTGGCATAATCGCTAGTGGAGTCGCACTTCAACTTCTCCATTCGCTCGATGGCGGGCTGTACAATCGCCTGTGCAGACTCATACTCACCCCATACATTCATAAGACCTGTGAGACGCTGAACGATGGCTGCATATACCTTAGCATCCTCTACCTCGTTGGAATTCTCGACTGCCGATATACCTTTCTTCCAATAAAGTTCGGCCATGCGTTTCTGCATTAGGCGGTCGTAGGCGTAACCCAACCAATAGCAGGCCTTGCCCTCGGAAAGGTTTCCCAGCGTTTTAAGGCTGTCCACAAGTTCTATGATGCGCGGATAGTCTTGAGCCTTATAGGCCTCATTGACCACGTTTTCAGCTTCTCTATTCAACCTTTCCTGTTCTTTGGAATCTTCTCCACATCCCGTCAGGAATAAGGCGGTAACAAGTGCCACCACCAGAGAAAAACGCCATTTTTTGTTCTTGCTCATATATCTTATCGTAGATTATCACTGCGCAAAGATAATTATTTTTTTTGCCAAATGAGGTATATATTAAGTTTTTTTGCTATCTTTGCGACCAAATTAGAAGAAATGAACATTCGAAATGTCATCACAACACTATCACTTGCCTGTGCATCCATCCATGCCTGTGCGCAGGACAGCGAGACAGCCTACAGTTTTCTGAGGTTGCCCGTAAGTGCCCATGTAGCAGCACTTGGAGGCGAGAACATCACACTGGCCGAGGATGACGCAACAATGATTTTCCATAATCCTTCACTTATCTGTGGTGTGAGTGACAAGAGTATCAACCTGAACTATATGACATATATGGAGGGTGCCAAAAACGTCAGCGCCTCATTCACGAGACAGATAGGTGAGCGTTCATCATGGGGAGTATCGGCACAGTTGATGGATTACGGAAGCATCAACAAGACTGACATATATAATGAGGACCTTGGCAAGTTCTCTGCACGCGACATTGCTCTCGGAGGCACCTTTGCCTATGAGCTTACCGACAGGATTAGCGGAGGTATCACAGCCAAGTTCATCACCTCTACCATTGCCGATTATAACTCTTTGGCTGTGGGCGTAGATCTGGGCTTAAACTACCTGGATGCCAATCGCGGATGGAGTCTTTCGGCTGTAGCGCGTAATCTTGGTGGACAGATAAAAGCATACGAAGACGAATTTGAGCGTATTCCATTCGATCTTCAAGTGGGGTTAAGTAAACGTCTGCTTAACTCTCCTTTTAGATTTCATGCCACACTCAGCCGGTTAACCGACTGGGATGAAGCCTTCGGACGCCATCTGGCCATCGGAGCCGATGTTCTTCTGGGAGACAACATCTATCTGGCAGCAGGTTATAATTTCCGAAAAGCACAGCAGATGAAGATTTCAGATACCGAAGGTTCATCAGCCCACGGTGCCGGACTGTCACTCGGTGCAGGCCTTTCGCTTCAGCGCTTCAAGCTACATGTAGGCTGGGGAAAATACCATGTTAGCACATCATCGCTACTGATTAATATATCATACACATTATGAAAAAGATAACAATTGCAATCGATGGCCATAGCTCTTGCGGAAAAAGCACTATGGCAAAAGACCTGGCCCGCGAAGTGGGCTATGTATATGTAGATACAGGTGCCATGTATCGCAGCGTCACCCTCTATGCACTGCGCCACAACCTGTTTAACGAGGATGGCAGTGTTAAGACAGCCGAACTCGAAAAAGAGATGGCCAACATTCAGATTTCATTCAAGTTCAATGCCGAGGCAGGTCGCCCCGACACCTATCTCAATGGCGAATGCGTAGAAAAAGAGATCCGTTCGCTCGAGGTGAGCAGCCACGTGAGCCCTATTGCCGCCGTACCTTTTGTACGCACAGCCATGGTAGCCCAGCAACAGCAGATGGGTAAGGACAAGGGCGTGGTGATGGATGGTCGTGACATAGGCACCACCGTATTCCCCGATGCCGAGCTTAAGATTTTCGTTACAGCCTCGGCTCAGGTTCGTGCCCAGCGCCGATATGATGAACTGAAGGCCAAAGGGATGCCAGCCGACTTCGACGACATTCTGAAGAATGTGGAGGAGCGCGACTATATCGACTCTCATCGCGAGGTAAGTCCTTTGCGTAAGGCCGATGACGCTATCGAACTCGACAACAGCAATATGACCATTCCAGAACAGAAAAAATGGCTTTTAGAACGTTTTAAGGAACATTCTGAGCAATAAATTGTTCTTTTTTGGTATTTTTCTCGTCTTTTTCTCGCTTGTTTTAGATTTTTTGGCTACCTTTGCAGTCGAAATTAAAGAACATAGAAGAAAATGACGAGAAAATTACTTATTTCAACCATTGTGGCTCTCGCCACATCAGTATCAGTCCATGCAGGTGGACTAATGACCAACACGAATTATCACATTGCTTTCGACCGCATGTTCGCCCGTGGTGCATCAACCGAGATTGATGCAGCCTACAGCAACCCCGCCGGCCTGGCATGGGGACATGAAGGTTGGCAGTTATCACTGAATTTCCAGAAGCCCTGGCAGAACCGCGACATCGAAGCTGTTACAGCTGCAGGCAGTCAGAAGTTCGAGGGAAAAGCTTCAGCGCCCATCGTTCCTGCCCTGTTCGCCTCATATAAGAAAGGTGATTGGGCTTTTTCTACCATGATTGGTATTGTAGGCAGTGGTGGATATGTGGAATACAAGCAAGGAGTGCCGATGTACAACATGGCTATATCTGGTATGATGTCACAACTTGGAATCCAGCCAGGCACTTATGGTTTCGACTCTGAGATGAAGGGAAAACAGTACATCTACGGTGGTCAGATTAACATCACCCGCAAGATTAACGACAACTTCTCTGCCGCCATCGGTCTGCGCGCTAACTATTACGATGGTTATTATCGCGGACATGTAACAGCCAACAATCACCCTCAGTTTGGCGACCTTGCCTCTCTGGCACTCGATGTCGACCAGCGCGGATGGGGTTTTGCACCTATCGTGAGCATCGACTATCACAATGGTCCGCTCACCATTGCTGCCCGCTACGAGTTCCGCACCAAGATCGAGACCGAAAACAAAGAGAACCTGCTGAATGCTGGTCTTGGCACAAACTTACAGAATTACATCGCCCAGGTAAATCCTGCCGCACTCGATGTGATTAACGCCACACTTGGCGGTGCCGTTGCAGGCTACAAGGATGGCGTTAAGACCCGCTATGACATGCCAGCACTCTTCGTAGCAGCAGTAGGTTATGAGTTCTCAAAGAACCTGCGTGGCGCCCTCGAATATCACTTCTTCGACGACACACACGCCAAGATGGCCGATGAGCGCCAGAAGACCCTGGAGCACGGCACACACGAGATACTGGCAGGCATCGAGTTCGACATTAATGATAAGTTCACCGTTAGCTGTGGTGGTCAGCGTACCGACTATGGTCTGTCAGACGATTATCAGAAAGACACCTCGTTTGCATGCGACAGCTATAGCGTAGGTGTAGGTGGTGCATGGAACATCAACGACAAGCTGCGCCTGAACGCCAGCTATTTCTGCACGCTCTATACCGACTATACCAAACCAACTACCTACGGTTCTGAGATATTTAGCCGCACCAACCATGTGATTGGTGTTGGTCTGGATTACAAATTCTAAGTATCAATTCAATCTCTAATTTCCCGAAGCGGGATCATCACAAAGTCTCGCTTCAACATCAGGGGGTGGGGAATCTGCAAGTCAGGTTCATCCACCCTCAGATCGTCATATAGCAGAATGTCTATATCAATCAGGCGGTCGGCATAATGGCCTGCTACCGACTTATGAGTACGCCCCATCTCGCGTTCTATCTGCTGTGTAGCGCGCAGCACCTCACGCGGCGACAGTTCGGTTTCACACAATATCGCAGCATTCACAAACGTATGCTCCGACTCAAACCCCCAAGGTTCGGTCGAAATAAGAGAGGACTGGCGTACAACCAGTCCTACTCTTTCACCTATTAGCGTGATAGCCTTGTGAATATTCTCTTCCTTCTCGCCGAGATTACTTCCCAGCCCCAGGAATACCCGATGTAACTTTTCACTATTCACTATTCACTAATCACTATTCACTCATTAATCGTCTAGCATCAACAGTGCATCACCGTAGCAACCGAACTTATAGTCCTCCTTAAGAGCACGCTGATAACCCTCGTACAGCAGGTCGTAACCTACGAACGATGCCTCGGTCATCATCATGGGTGACTCTGGATGATAGAAGTTTCCGATAAGTGCATTACACAGTCCGAACTCGTATGGTGGGAAGATGAACTTATTGGTCCAACCCTCAAACTCCTTCAGCATGCCATCGGTACCTACGGCACTCTCAGTGGCACGGGCAGTACTTACACCTACGCAGCAAACGCGGTGACCTTCTGTCTTAGCCTTGTTCACAATCTCGCAGGCCTCAGCAGGAATAAACATCTGCTCGCTACCCATCTTGTGCTTCGTCAGATCCTCAACCTCGATAGCATCAAAGTTTCCCAATCCGCAGTGCAGAGTGATAAAGGCAAAGTTAATACCCTTAATCTCCATACGCTTCATCAGCTCACGGCTGAAGTGCAGACCTGTGGCAGGAGCAGTAACAGCGCCCTCGTTCTTGGCGTAGATAGTCTGGAATCGCTCCATATCCTCCTCATTAGCAGGACGACGGTCAATGATATATCGTGGCAGTGGAGCCTCACCAAGTCCGAACAACAGCTGTTTGAACTCATCGTGAGGACAATCATAGAGGAAACGCAGTGTACGTCCGCGGCTTGTGGTATTGTCGATAACCTCAGCTACCATAGGGCCATCCTCCTCAAAGAACAGCTTGTTTCCGATACGTATCTTTCGTGCTGGTTCTACAAGCACGTCCCACAGGCGCTGGTCGGCATTCAGCTCTCGCAGCAGAAACACCTCAATCTTCGCATCAGTCTTCTCCTTGGTGCCATACAAGCGCGCAGGGAACACCTTGGTGTCATTAAAGATAAAGGCATCATCCTCGTCAAAGTAGTCAAGGATATTACGGAAGTCTAATCCCGTTTCAATCTTCTGACTCTTACGATGTAAAACCATCAGTTTGCACTCATCACGATGATAAGATGGCTCGAGCGCAATCTGCTCTTCAGGTAACTTAAACTTAAACTGTGATAACTTCATATTTATTTTTATTCACTATTCACTCTTCACTATTCACTCTTCACTCAATTTCTCCTCCATCCAGGCAGGGAACTCATCAAACGTCAAGCAGTCCTCCAGTCGCACATCACCTACACGGGTACGACATAATGCCGTAAGATGTGCGCCGCTGCCCAGGGCTTCACCGATGTCGCGGGCCAGCGATCGGATATACGTACCCTTTCCGCATGACACACGAATCTGCAGCTGCATCTTCTCTGGGTCAAAGTCCATCAGTTCAATCCCGTCTATGCGTATCTGCTTGGGTTCCAGCTGGTGGTCGCTACCCTTGCGGGCCAGCTCGTAGGCACGGTCGCCTCCCACCTTACAGGCCGAAAACAGCGGTGGACGCTGCATGACGTCACCAACGAACTTTGGCAAGGTCTGCTCTATCAGTTCACGTGTGATGTGCGCTGTAGGGAATGTCTGGTCCACCTCATGTTCCAAGTCATAACTTGGCGTGGTAGCTCCCAATTGCAACGTGGCTGTATACTCCTTCGAGTGCTTCTGCAGCTCCTCTATCGTTTTGGTGGCCTTGCCGGTACATAGTACCAGCACACCAGTAGCCAACGGGTCGAGCGTTCCGGCATGCCCCATCTTCACACGTTTCACATGCAGACGTTTCGACAGCACATATCTGATATGTGCCAATGCCCCAAAACTCGACATGCGATAGGGCTTATTGATATAGATGTATGCGCCTTCCTGGAAATTCATCAGTCAACCATTGCAAGTGAATGACCTGTCAGCAGCAGTACAATGATGATGGTACCCACTACTATACGATAAATACCGAAGGCCTTGAATCCGTATTTTGTAAGATAATCAACAAACCAGCGCATGGCCAGCAGTGCCACCACAAAGGCGATGACACAACCCAGCAGCAGCATGGTGATGTTATGACTGGTTGCCCATACCGTGTCTTCCTTCAGCAGGTCGAGCAGGTCGAGCAGTGTTGCGCCAGCCATGGTAGGTACGGCCAGGAAGAACGAGAACTTAGCAGCACGACGGCGTGTAAGTCCCTGAGTCATTCCGCCCACGATGGTAGCCATCGAACGCGACACACCAGGGATAACTGATATACACTGATAGAGTCCAATCTTAAATGCACGGCGCTCGTCAACCTTATTATCCTCGCTGCCCTTGTTAAACAGCTTGTCGCAGAACAGCATGAACACACCTCCAAGTACCAGCATCACAGCCACTACCTCTACACTGTCAAGCAGCCAGTCGAGCAGTCCCGATTTCTTGGCAGCCAGACCGATAACTACGGCAGGCAGTACGCCTACTATCAGCAACCAGTAGAAGTAGAATCTGTGCTTCAGTCGCTTCAACAGCGAGCTACCCTCGGGTGCAGGTGTGTTGTCGAACTGGAAGAATCGCTTCCAATACAGACATACCACCGACAGGATAGCACCAAACTGAATGATAAACGTAAACGCATGAACAAAGGGGTCGCCTTGAGGCACACCCAACAGGTTCTGAGCTATAATCATGTGTCCTGTCGACGACACAGGCAGGAATTCTGTCAAGCCCTCAATAATGGCGATAATGACTGTTTCTATCCAATCCATATTTAATTTTTAAATTTTTACATTTTTAAATTTGCCTACTCGTCTTTTGGTTTTCTAACTACTGCATAAATCATCGATACAAATCCCACCAGACATATTATCGGTGCCACCTTGGTACGACGTGCACTGAAGATATCTGGTTCAAAAACGGTATCCGATGAGTTTGGACCTACCATCAGCAGGAATCCAACAACGACGATAACCATGCTGATTGCCAACAAAATAAAGTTGGTCTTATCGAATGCAAAATTCTTCTTATCCATCACTATTCACTTTTCACTATTCACTACTCACTATTCACTATTCACTATTCACTACTCACTATTCACTTATATCTTGTACAGTTCTCCAGCCGACATACGGAGGAATTTATTCACCGAGATATACGAGCAGGCAGCCGTTATGATGATACCGAACAGCAGCACTGAAGCAGCTGTTATAGCAAGTTCGCGCCAACTGATAACAGCCACGATGTTAGGCTCGTAATAATACAAGCCGTAGAACAGTCCACCCAGCACAGCAATAGCCAACAGGGCAGCAATCACGCCTACCAGCAGTGCCTGATTCATAAACGGACGACGAATAAAGCTCCACGACGCACCCACCAGTTTCATGGTGTGTATGATGAAACGGCGCGAGTAAACACTGAGTCTGACGGTGTTGTTAATCAGCGAGAACGACACAAATGTCAACAGCACAGCCAGTCCGAGCAACAGCAGGTTGAGCTTTGTCAGATTGCGGTTCACGCTATCCATCAAGTCCACCTGATAAGCCACATCCGTCACTTTCGGGTTGTTCTGCAGTTCCTTGGCTATCCACTTCAGCGAGTCGCGGTTAGCATAGTCGCTCTTCAGTTGCAGCTCAAGTGTGGCAGGGAATGGGTTCACCCCAAGAAACTCCGATGGGTCCGATCCCATAGCCTCAGTCTGCTCCTTTAGCGCCTGTTCTTTGCTGATATAGTCAATGTTTCTGGAATAAGGACGATGATAAAGGTCGCGACACAACAACTTGGCGCCATTCACACTCACATCATCACTAAGCATCACAGTCACAGTAAGGTTTTCCTTCACCCACTGCGACAGATTACGGCTGGTCAGTACCGAGAATACCACCAAACCAAGAAGAACCAGCACCATCGCAGTACTTATGCAAAGTGTAACCAACTGCACACCACGACGGTTGCCAGCATATTTTTTTCGTCTTTTCATTTATTTACGCACGTAAAAATTCGAATTCGGCTGCAAAGATACACAAAAATTTAGACTTAAGCACATAAGAACATATATTTTTTTGTTTCTTTTGTGCTTTTTATCTCACAAAAAGCGTAACTTTGCAGCCGTTATGAGTACAATTATTTATCCATCGCCCATTTTCGGGCCAGTTCACAGTCGTCGTCTGGGCATTTCGCTCGGCATCAATCTCCTGCCAGCCGATGGTAAGGTGTGCAGTTTCAACTGTATCTATTGCGAGTGCGGTCTCAACGAGTCGCACCGCCCCACCCTTCCCATGCCAACACGCCAGGAAGTAGCCGTCAAGCTCGAAGAGAAACTCAAGTCAATGACAGCCGAAGGTCAGCTGCCCGACGTGCTCACCTTTGCCGGCAATGGCGAGCCTACCTGTAATCCGCATTTCCCCGAGATTATCGACGATGTCATCCGCTTGCGCAATCAGTATTGCCCCCAGGCCAAGGTATCTGTACTCAGCAATTCTACGATGATTCACCGCCCGGAGGTGCACGACGCCCTGATGCGTGTCGACAACAACATCCTCAAACTCGACACCATCAATCCTTCATATATCAAACAGGTTGACCAGCCCTGTGGAACCTACGATGTCCACCAAATTATCGACCGTCTGAAGGCGTTCCATGGTCATGTCATCATCCAGACCATGTTTATGCAAGGCACAGTCAATGGTGTCTCTGTAGATAACACCGGCGATGAATATGTAAATCCATGGCTTGAGGCCGTCAAAGAGATAGCCCCACAGCAGGTCATGATCTACACCATCGACCGCGAGACCCCCGTACAAGGCCTGCAGAAAGCCACCCACGAACAACTCGACGCCATCCGCGATCGTGTCATCGCCGCCGCCATCCCCTGCACCGCCTCATATTAAAATTTAGTTTCCTCGCCCAAGCACAGCACTTTCACCCTTGTCATGACAAGAAGGGAAGACAGCGCTGGCGGTAGCGAGGTCATCTTTGAGTCATTCAGATAGTCTCAACGAGCTATCCGGATAGTCTTTTCGTGGTGTTCGGATAATCCCTATAAGGGGGTAAGAGATCATCTGAACGAGTCGAAGAAGACTTCTGAGTGAGGCGTTAAAGCCGTCTCAATGGCATGACTTGGCTACTGGTTAAAAATACAACATTTCAAAGAGCGCTTTGTAAGCAGAATCAAAAACTATCGCCAGAATAAGCATCAGGAGACTCTTCTGCCACCTATGCCAGTAGATATCTTCTCTCAATGAGTAACTGCTTTACTGCAAAGGTACTAGTATATTTGTAGAATGACAAAATAATCTACCATTATTTTGTTTGTATAGCCAGAAATAGTGCTGAAACATGTACCAACTGTTTATTTTAAGAAAAAATATGCAAAAAATCGCACTATAATTTCTTTACTTTATCGTACCTCTGAGCCAATCGGCTAAAGGTGCAGAGATTCTTCGCAAGCAAAACGTCAAAACCGCACGCTCGGCTCCGCTCGGGATGACTTAAGCAACATCGCCCCTCAAAATATAAATATTTTTCGCTGCCTTAAACTGGGCGTTTCTTTCTATTTATCCATGAACTGATAAACGACAGCAGGATATAAGTAAAGAGGCCGATGATGATGCCATCGGTGATACTACCCGTGATGGTCATGAGCAGAATAATCAGGAAGGCGGGGAAGCTCTCCTTGATATCTTCAAGGTTTATATGGCGGACGATACCAAAGAGATAGAGTCCGGCAATGACCATGATGGGCGCTGTGGCTGCATTGGGGATGGCTAGGAACAGCGGAGCCAGGAACAGACTTATGGCAAAACAGATGGCCACCACAAAGGCAGAAAGGCCTGTGCGACCGCCCTCGGCAAAGCCTGTGGCACTCTCGACATAGGTGGTAACAGTGCTACAGCCAAAGCAAGCACCAGTAATGGTGGCAATGGCATCGCTGAGCATGATGCGGCGCAGATGGGGAATACGACCGTCCTTACGGATAATGCCTGAGCAGGCCATCACACCCACAACGGTTCCAAGACTATCGAACACATCAAAAAACAGCATGGTCAGCACACACACCCAGAAGTCGGGCCACAAGATAAAATCGAACGTAAACTGGCAGAACAAGGGGGCTGGCGATGGTGGCAGACAAAAGATGTTGTCTGGTATCTGCGTCACGCCAAAAGGAATGCCGATAAGTGTGATGATAATGATGCTAGGCAGCAGACTGCCACGGAAACGCATCGTAAAGAATGTGCCAGTAAGTATCAATCCCAAAAGGAACAAGAGGGATGATGGTGTGGCAAGGGTGTCGAGATGGTTAAAGATAGTGCCATTGGCAAGAATGCCACTATTCTTGAAGCCAATCATAGCCACAAAGAAACCGATACCTGCTGCAATGGCGTACTTCAACGATGTGGGCACCATCTCGAAGATGATGCGACGTAGGCTGCTGACGCAGATGAGTACAAACAAAACACCCTCGACGAGCACTGCCGTGAGTGCAAACTGCCAAGGGTAGCCTAATGAGAGGCAGACGGTCTCGATGAAAAACACGTTAAGGGTAAGTCCTGGTGCAAGTCCGAACGGACGTTTAGCCACAAAAGCCATGAGCAGCGTGCCAACGACAGCAGAAAGGGCTGTGGCTGTGAACATGGATTCTGCAGGGAATCCCTGAGCCCTAAGTGGTGCAAACATAGCTGGCATCAGCGCCAGAATGTATACCATAGTAAAAAAGGTGGTTATGCCCGAGATAATCTCGGTTCTAAGATCGTCGCGCTGCGACGAGAATCCTACTAGCGACAGGAGTCTCTCTTTCATGCGTTAGTGCTTATTGGAATTATCAAATCGAATTTAGAACCGCCACTATAGCTTTCGTCAAGTGTAAGTGTACCGCCAAGGCGCTCGGCTATCATACGAGAGATGGACAGACCAAGACCTGCACCCTGCGCAAAACTGTCGAGCTTAGAGAATCGTTCAAAAATAAAATCACGCTTATCGCATGGGATACCAGGACCTGTATCAGCCACTGCGAAATGCAACTTATCTTCCTCCTTGTTCAGACTGATGGTAATGCTGCCCTGGGAGGTGAACTTGGCTGCGTTATCAAGCAGTTTGGTAAGTACCAGGTTTATCAAGTGTGGATGTGTGGCAATCATCTCAGTCTCGGGGATATTGCAACTGCACTTCAGCTCCACGCCCTGAGCAACTACCGACTCAACAGCATCGCGGGCCTGGGTAATGATAGAGGCAGCAATGCACGGCTCAGCTTCGGGCAGGGCTGCACCACTCTCGGTATCTGATATAAGAATAAGATCATCAAGTATATTGGTCAGCAATCGGATATTCTCCTGAATACGCAGACTAAAGTCTATACGCTCAGCCTCGGGAATCTCTACGCCAGCCATGGTGAGTACCTGAGTAAAACCACTGATGGCGTTAAGAGGAGTGCGAATCTCGTGAGTCATGCTACGAAGGAATGCTGTCTTGGCCTGCAAGGCAGCCTCAGCACGGTCGCGCTCAATAGCCAACTGCTTGTTCTGCGCAACAACCACGTTGCGTTCGCGCTGCAGCTGCAGGTTCTTAACCTCCAGACGATGCTGCCAGCGGTTGTTAACCACCAGGAACACGAGCAGTGCTCCGATACATACAACCATGGCAATACCACCATTTGTAAATTGCGAGCGTCTCTGCAACATCTCCATCTGCTCTGCACTGGCAGGGGCAGAAGCAGCAATCGTGGTGACTGACAACAAGATGATTGCAACAAGCAGAAGTAACGTTCTCTTCATCGATTAATCATTGGGCCTTTTAAGTTTCGTCGGCAAAGGTAGAAAAAAAATCCCGAAAGAACAAACTTTCGGGATTCTTTTTTTCTTATTATTTACACATAATGCCTCGTTTGGTATTCTCCAGGAACTTGATAATGTTCTGGATCTCGGGGCTATCGGGAACCTGTTCCTTAATCTGCTTGATTACATCGAAGACACTTGTCTTACCATGGAACAGCAATCGATAGGCATTGGCAATATGCTTCTGCACCTTAGGATCGATCCCTGCGTAGTTCATCACAGTGGTGTTAGGACCACCGTACTCCATAGGACTGCCACCAGCGATGACATAAGGAGGAACATCGTGCGAGAAAGTACATCCTGCCTGAATCATCGCGAGGTCGCCAGCACGGGTACCAGCGTTCTGGATGGCACCTGACGAGAAGATAACACCGCTACCTATCTCACAGTCGCCTGCCACCTTTGTACCATAACCGAACACACAGTTGGTACCAACCACTGTGTCGTGACTGATGTGGGTACCTTCAAGAAGGTAGTTATGATTACCAATCTTTGTAACGCCATCCTTCTGAGTACCGCGGTTGATAACCACATTCTCGCGGATAATGTTATTGTCGCCAATCTCCACATACGACTTCGCGCCTCGGAAATTAAAATCCTGAGGCAGGGCTGCAATAACAGTACCCTGATGGATCTTGTTGTTATTACCAATGCGCGAGCCATCGCAGATGCTGACAAAGGGGAAGATGATACAGTTATCACCAATCACCACGTCGTCCTCGATATACACGAAGGGGAATATCTTACAGTTATCGCCAATCTTTGCCTTTGGGCTAATCTCAGCTTTGGGGGATATTTCGCTTGCCATAATTATCAATTTTCAATTATCAATTATCAATTAGTTAGCTCCGCCACCCAGGGCCTGATAGAGACTCACTACAGCCTGCATCTTTGAAAGCTGATCGCTAACCTCAGCAATCTCGGCATTCAGCAGATTGCTCTGAGCCGTGATAACCTCGAGATAAGTGGTGTTGGCAGATGACTCCATCAACTTTCTGGTGTCGTCAACATTCTGCTTCAGCACCTGTACACGCTTACCATCAAGCTCTACTTTCTGAGAATAAGAGTTGTAGGCTACAAGCGCGTTGCTAACCTCATTACCAGCTTTATAAATAGCGTTCTGCCACTTGTTGAAGGCCTGCTCGTACTGCATCTTTGCCACCTTCAGACCAGCCACAATCTGACCATGCTGGAAGATGGGCTGAACCAGCGAACCAACAGCCGAGAGCAACCACTTACCAGGATTAACCATGCCATTCTGATTAGTGAAGGCTGCGGTACCTGTAATAGTGATGTTAGGATAGAAACGGCTGCGGGCTGTCTCAACATCGTAGAAGCACTGTGCCAGCGACATCTCGTACTGATGAACATCAGCACGGTTGGCCAGCATCTGGATGCCTACGCCTGTAGAGAACTCGGTGGGCAGGCTCTGCTCAGCGAACTTGCCACGAGCGATAGTTTGACCAGGCTGACCAAGCAGCAGCGAGAGTGAGTTCTCAGCCTCGCGCATCTGGCGCAGCAGGTCAACACGCTGTGCCTGAACCTGATAGTAAGCAGCCTCAGCACTTTGAACAGCTGTAGAGCGATAGCCCACGCGGTTGTCGTGCATAAACTTCATCTTATCCCAGGTCTCCTTGGTGAGCTGTTCCATATCTGATACAATCTCAAGCTGACGATCGATCATCAGCAGCGTGTAATACAGATTGGCAATGGCAGAGATGATATTGGTCTTCACCACAGTCTGATAATCCTTAGTAGCGATGAGCTGCATCTGTGCAGAGCGCTTAGCACTGAGCAGATTGCCAAACAAATCTACATTCCAGCTGGCTGAAACAGGCAGCGAATAAGCTTTGGTGGCAGCAGCGCCATCGAACGACGAGAGTGTTCCCTGTGGACTGATAGCTACTGATGGCAGGAAGGCCAGTTTGGCCACCTTCAGTGCCTCATTCACCATCTGCACATTCAGGGCAGCATTCAGCAGGTCGGGATTTTGCTTTAAGCCCTGCTCAATCAGCGACTGCAGCTGAGGATCGGTGAACACCGTGCGCCATGGCAGGTTGCCAAACGAGGTTGTGTCCTGAACAGCCAGGGTATCGGTAAGCGACTGTGTGTCGCGAACCAATCCTTTGGTGTCTACCTCAGGACGCTCGTATTTGTTATAGAGTCCGCAGCTTGACAGCAGCATAGCTGCGGACATAAATATCATTAATTTCTTCATATTCACTATTCGTTATTCACTATTCACTTCTCAAGCTCATAGTCTAAGGGTTTTGCATGGGCATACTGAGCCAACTCAGCAGCAACCTCCTCGTTCTCGTCATCCTCGAATACCAGAGGCTTGAACTTCTCCTGGATAGTCTGGAAGATCACAAACAGAGTTGGAACTACAAACAGCTGGAGGATAGTACCAATCAACATACCACCAACGGCAGCAGCACCCAGTGTCTGGTTACCATTCTTACCAACACCGCTGGCAAACATCATTGGCAGCAGTCCGATTACCATGGCCAGAGAGGTCATCAAGATAGGACGAAGACGGGCTGCAGCACCAAGAACAGCCGACCATGAAATGGCCATACCCGTCTGACGGCGCTCAAGTGCAAACTGTACGATAAGAATAGCGTTCTTTGCCAACAGACCAATCAGCATGATGAGCGAGATCTGCATGTAGATATCGTTGGCATGACCGAACAGCTGAGTAAAGAGGAAACAGCCTGCCAGACCGAATGGAACAGAGAGTACTACAGAGAGTGGCAGGATATACGACTCGTACTGTGCCGACAGGATGAGGTAGATGAAGATGAAACACAGCAGGAAGATGATACCTGTGGTGTTAGATGCCTTAGCCTCCTCACGTGTCAATCCAGAATAGTCGTAAGTATAACCTGTAGGCAGAATCTGCTTGCCCACCTCGTCGATAGCCTTCAAGGCCTCACCAGTTGAATAGCCATTAGCCACAGTACCTGTTACGTTGATAGATGTGAACAGGTTGAAGCGGTTAATGTTCAATGGGCCATATACACGCTCCAGGTTACAGAACTCCTGAACAGGCGACATTCCCGCAGGCGTGCGAACATATATACTATTAAGCGACTCTGGTGTCATACGTGTCTCAGGAGAACCCTGAATCATCACACGGTAAAGTTTACCGAATGAGTTGAAGTTTGAACCATACAGTCCACCATAGTAACCCTGCAGTGTACTGAGCACGGCAGTTGGCGAGATGCCAGCCTGCTTACACTTAGCCACATCCACATGTACCATGTACTGAGGATAGCCAGGGTTGTAAGAGGTTTGTGCCGACTGGAACTCAGGGCGCTTGTTGAGTTCTACCAGGAACTCCTTAACCACACCGAAGAATCGGTTCAGATCGCCACCAGTACGGTCCTGCATAACCAGCGAGATACCTGAGTTAGCAGAGAATCCAGGAATCATTGGGGGCGAGAATGCCAGAATCTGCGCATCCTTGATATGAGCCGTCTTGATAAAGATCTGGGCAATCACACCTGTAGCATCGTATGGATTGATAAAGAAGCGATAGATGCCATCACCCTGCCAGAGTCCACTGATTTTCCACCAGAGACCTTTCTGACGCTCCTCAAAAGGCTTCAGTTTGATGATAAACGTACCCTGGTCGGAACCAGCACCTGCGATGAAATTGTAACCCTGAACCATCTCACGGTTCTTGATAGCAGGAATCTGCGACAGAATAGAATCAACCTGAAGCACAACCTGCTTGGTACGAGCCTCAGAAGTAGCAGGAGGCATAGAGATGGTACAGAACAGTGTACCTGTATCCTCGTCGGGCACCAGACCAGTCTTGGTAGTAACGAAGGTTACTGCCAGCACGGCGATACCTACAACAACGGTGCCGATAATCGCCCATGGCTTGCGCACCAGTTTCTCCAGAATATTCTTATACTTACCGATAGTGGTATCAAAAGCCACGTTGAACGACTGGTGGAACCTATCCACGCGCGACATCTTCTTCTCGTGACCCTCCTTATCATGAGGCTTCAGGAAGATAGCACACAGGGCTGGCGACAGTGTCAAGGCGTTAACAGCCGAGATGATAATACTGATAGCCATGGTTACACCGAACTCACGGTAGAAAGTACCTGATGTACCACCAATGAATGATACAGGCACAAACACAGCTGCCATCACCAGGGTGATAGAGATAATAGCGCCTGAAATCTCGTTCATGGCATCGATAGAGGCCGTCAGCGGACTCTTATAACCCTGATCGAGCTTAGCATGAACAGCCTCAACCACCACGATGGCATCATCCACCACAATGGCAATGGCCAGCAGCAGAGCCGACAGTACCAGCAGGTTGATTGAGAATCCCATCACATTCAGGAAGAAGAATGTACCTACCAGTGATACAGGCACAGCAATCAGAGGGATAAGCGTAGAACGCATGTCCTGCAGGAAGATGTAAACCACGAAGAATACCAGAGCCAAGGTCATGAAGAGGGTAAATACAACCTCCTCGATTGAGGCGTAGAGGAACTCGGTTACATCATAGTTGATCTTCACCTCCATGCCTGGTGGCATCAGTTTCTTCTGCGACTCCAGCTCAGCCTTTACCTGCTTGGCAATCTCGTTAGCATTCGAACCAGCTACCTGCTGAATCATGGTCATGACTGAAGGAACACCATTGTTCTTCATCGATACCGAGTAACCTTCACCACCCAGCTCAATCTTAGCCAGATCCTTCAACTTCAGAGTCTGTCCGTTGGCATCGCTTTTAATGATGATGTTGCCAAACTCCTCGGCAGTACGGAAACGACCTGTATAACGCATTGAATACTCGTAAGCCACATTAGGAGCCTGCTCACCAAACTTACCTGGTGCAGCCTCGATGTTCTGCTCGGCCAGAGCGGCTGTGATATCCGATGGAATCAGACTGTGCTGCTTCATCACGTCGGGCTTCAGCCATATACGCATAGCGTAGGTCTTCGAGCTGAATCCAGAAGCATCACCCACACCCTCGATACGCTTCAGGGCTGGAACAATATTAATAGCGTTGTAGTTGGTAAGGAACTCGTCGTCATAACGTCCGTCGGATGTCAGCGAATACATCAGCACCTGTGACGACTGACGTTTTACCACGCGCACACCAATCTGGTTAACCTCGGCAGGCAACAGGGCAGTGGCCTGACTCACACGGTTCTGAACGTTAACGGCACACATATCAGGGTTCATACCCTGACGGAACATCACCTGAATCATAGCCGAACCAGGCGATGCAGTAGAGGTGATATAATCCATTCCCTCAACACCGTTGATACTCTCCTCAAGCGGTGTAACAACGGCATTCTTCACTGTCTGAGCATCGGCACCTGGGTAGCTACCCATTACCACAATGTTAGGCGGCGCAATATTCGGATACTGCTCGATAGGAAGCGAGACCAATCCGATGAAACCCAGCAGTACGATGAGGATAGAAATCACCGTAGACAATACCGGGCGTTTAATAAAATTCGTAAATGTCATAATCTAACTATTCACTTTTCACTATTCACTATTCACTATTTCTTCATCGATCCTACAATATCACCAGCAGTCATAGCCTTAGCCTGCTCCTCGATCTTCTGTGTATAGCGCTCAGGAGTGATGGGCACAATCTCCATACCATCGCTAAGTTTGGTGATACCATTAGTAACATACTTGTCGCCGGTCTTCAAACCGCCAGTAACAATATAGTTCAAACCATCATTCTGTGGAGCAACGGTAATCTCGCTGTACTTCACCTTGTTATCGGCACCCAGCAGGTAAACGAACTTCTTGTTCTGAACCTCTGATACAGCCGACTGTGGGATGATGATAGCAGATGAAGAGTTGTGAGGAATAACGATAGCACCAGAACCACCACTCTTCAGTACACGCTGTGGGTTCTGGAACAGGGCGATGAGCTGTACGCTACCAGTAGCAGCATCGATAACACCACTCATCTTGGTTACTGTACCCTCGAGGTCGTACATGCTACCATCAGCCAGGCGCAGCTTTACAGCAGGCAACTTCTCGATAGCACCCTTCTGACCACCTGCAGCCTTGCTCATCTCGAGTGCGTCCTTCTCTGTTACTGAGAAGTAAACCTCCATCGACGAGTTGTTTGATACGGTCGTCAGCACATTGCCAGTGCTTACCAGTGCACCTACCTTATATGGCAGTGTGCCTACCACACCAGCTGCTGGGCTCTTCACGTAGCAGTAGCTAAGCATCTCCTTGGCTGAAGACAACGAAGCCTCTGCCTGAGCCAGACCAGCCTTAGCCTGCTCGTAAGCGTTTGTGGCGCTCTGCAACTCAAAGTCACCAATCACACCACTCTCATGCAACTTCTGTGAGTTCTCGAAGCTCAGTTTTGCGGTGTTTACACTTGCCTTTGCTGTATTTACGCTTGCCTGAGCCTGACGCACCTGTGCCTGATAAGTAACGTTATCAATAACAAACAAAACCTGACCGGCACTTACTGTCTGGCCCTCTTTTACATTAATCTGTGTGATAAAACCAGCCACCTTAGGACTAATCTGCACATCCTGCACACCCTTGATAGTTGCAGGATAAGTGGTTTGAGTTGTTGAACTCTGAGTACCAACTGTTACTACAGGATACTCGTTGTCGCCAAAGGTTGGGCGACCACCACCACCGCCACACGACGCCAAAATCATTGACGCTGCAGCCATAACCAAAAACTTACTTTTCATCATACTAACTATTTGTATCTAATTTATTTCGTTAAAAAACGCACCCCGAAAACTTTTCGAGTTACGTGTAGTTTTCGGGGTGCAAAGATAATAAAAATATATCTAAAGATATATCCTAAACGATGTTTTTTTAACAAAGTTTATTGTTTACAAGGGAAAAATAAGACCGATGTTCAATGTGCTCTTACCATCGTACTGGGTTTTGTAGTTGTACTCAACCTTGAAACCGAGGTTGCTGTTGAGGGGTACCTCAACACCAGCACCGATGTTCAGACCAAGCTTTGAATCGCTGGTATCACCAGTCCATCCCAGCACATTAAGACCAGCCAGAGGATAGAGGATAACAGTGCTGTTAGGTATGCGGAACAGGTACTCTACATTGGCATTCACGTTCCAGGCACTCACACCGTCTTTCTTAAAGAAATAATCGAACTGGCC
>ONAK01000080.1 GCA_900315765.1 uncultured Prevotella sp.
TGTATCTACCTGATTATCAGCAGTGCTTAAGTAGCTACTTTTGATTTGCTTATTCTTGTGATAAACCACATTATCCAAAGCTTTTGATAACGTGATTCATTGCTCCGCCTCGCGCAGCGATCGACCTTACTCCGTAGAGGACCTGATTGCCACAGGCGTTGCCAAATGGGGCCAACCATCCTATCACTGGTATGTGCTCCGCAATGGCAACATCATCCCTATCCTACCCGAGTCGGTGCGGGGTGCTCATGCCCGAGGCTACAACCGCTGTTCGCTCGGCATCTGTTACGAAGGCGGCATCAGTCCCGAGGGCAAGAACACCGACACCCGTACCCCCCAGCAGAAGGCCTCGCTCTACGAGCTCCTGAAGTCGCTCCACCGCGACTACCCACAGGCTCGCATCATAGGCCATCGCGACCTCCCTCACGTACACAAGGACTGTCCCTGTTTCTCGCCCAGCACTGAGTACGCCGAGCTCCAGCCTTAGGGCCCAACAAATAATCCCCGCCACTTCGGCGGGGATTATTGTTTGGTCCCTCATGATTTTGCCTACGCAACTAGTAACGATAGCCGATCCTGCCATAGTGGCGTCGAGCAAGCCCCAACCCCTATTGTCATTCCGAGCGCCCAACCTTTTTGTCATTCCGAGCGCCCAACCCCTATTGTCATGTCGAGCGTAGTCGAGACATCTCTGCGGCTCGCCGCTTGCGCCCAAAGGCGCATTCATGAGATTTCTTGGACGAGCCAAGCGAGCAGAGCTCGAGCGCTCCATGCGCATACGCTTAGTCGAGATGACAGGGGAGAGGAAGGAGAGTCGAGATGACAGGGGAGTATCGGCAGTAATATTTTCCCCCAAAACCCTTGCAATATCAGAAAAAAAACGTATCTTTGCAGCGGAAACAATAAACAACGACGATTATGGCATATAGTTTTAAAGAAAAGATGGAGTGGACGATTATCTTTGCCACGGAGTTCGGTCGACGCTTTGGACTTACGCTCAAGCAGGCGTTCAACTACCTGAGCCGTTTCGGCGCCATCAAGTTTGTTGACGAGCACTACGATTACTGCCACACTCAGTCGTTCCAGTCGATGGTCAGTGACATGGCCGAGTACTGCCACAGGAAAGGAGGGGCGCTAGTATGATACTCTACCATGGCACAAACGCCGACTTCGGCGAAATCGATCTCCATAAGTCTAAACCAAATAAGGATTTCGGTCAAGGTTTTTACCTCAGCCGTGAGTATGCTCAGGCTATGGCCATGGCTAAAATAAAGGTTGAGCAGCTGGAAATGGGCGTGCCAACCGTTCTTACTTATGAGGTTGACGACGAGGCGATGACGGGATTAAAAGTCCTTAGCTTCGATGATTACACTGAGGAGTGGGCAAAGTTTATACTTTTGAACCGAAACAACGCCAACCCCGAGCCTGCCCACGACTACGATATTGTAATCGGTCCCATTGCTAACGACCGTGTTGGCGTTCAACTCTGGAAGTTTGAGAATGGCGCTATTGATTTGCCTACACTCATACACAATCTGCGCAACATGAAGGGTATTACCTTCCAGTATTATTTCGGCACCGAGCGTGCCATTAAAATTCTGAAGCGACTATGAACGAGAAAGAACAGATGAAGCTCGATATGGTTAAGCACCTGGCTCTGCGACTGATGGATGAAAACTCGCAGCTCACAATTGAGCAGGCCTTGAGCACCGTTATCAACAGCGATACCTACCAACGTCTGCAGGACGATGCTACTGGTCTCTACTACCAGAGTCCTGGCTACGTGTACTCTTTCCTAGAGAACGAACTGAAGACCGCAAGGGTTTCTTAACATACTATCTATACCCCATACAATACTCCCTCCGCAAAGCCCATGCGGAGGGAGTATTATATAGCGGCGAGCCGCAGAGATGTCTCGACTACGCTCGACATGACAATAGGGGTGGGCGCTCGGAATGACAAAAAGGGGTGCTTGCTCGACGCCACTATGGCAGGATCGGCTATCGTTACTAGTTGCGTAGGCAAAATCATGAGTGCCCAAACAATAATCCCCGCCGAAGTGGCGGGGATTATTGTTTGAGGAGCGTTTATTCAGCCTCCGATTGATCAATCTGATCGTCAATCAGGCCGATGCCTTGGTTTACTACATAGAGCGTCACCTCGCCAGCGTCCGACAGTTTGGCGCCGGTGGTGTAGGCCGTAATCACTACCTCGCCTACTCCTACGGCCTTTACCAGTCCGTTCTGGTCGACGGTAGCCACGCTCTCGTCGCTCGATTTCCAAGCCAGTCCGCTACCGTGTATAAAGAAATCTCTCACTGCTCTCAGCTGCAAGGTCTGACCTATCTCAATGGTACCCATCTTGTTGCTGATGCCTTCACCCTTGATGACTACCTGCTCTACAGCCCAGTTGTCTTCATTGTCGCAGCTGCTCATGGCCAGTGGTGCCACCACCAGAGCCACAGCCATCAATATCTTGCTAAAAATATTCTTCATAATTATTACATTTTTAAATTGTATAATTTTTAAATTGTAAATTGGTCCAATTTACTTTGCTCCCGCCTTTTCCAAGCTGAACACAGCCTTACATGCCTTCACCTTCGAAGCGTTGCTCTTGATGGTGTGGAACATGTTGTTCTTCAGAATCAGGTACTTGCCAGCCTCGTAGTTCTTAGCCTCGATGGTAGGCACCAGACAGTTGCCCTCGTAGCTGTCGGCATCTTCGGTGGCGGGCTTGGTGCCGCTCTCCTGGTTGCCAGGACTGGCCACAATCTCATAGGTATTATCCTTCTCGCCGGCTATCAGCACGCCGTTGTTGGCCTTAATGCCGCGGCGACCGTCCTTCAGCTTCAGCTGCTCCTCTTCCAGAGGTGCGATACGTGGTGTCTCCTGCTCAGCATCCCAGATGGCGATGTAAGCAGTAACGCCTTCAGGCAGTACGCAGTCAACACCACTTGAGAACGACCAGTACTTGTTAGGAGCCTTTACAAAGGCCGAAATCTTGTTGGCCTCGAAGTTATCCTTCAGGTTGCTGTCGAGCGAGTAGTCGTCGAGCAGCTGCAGCGGTGTCACCACGTCGAGCAGTGTGTTGTCAGGCTTGAGTGCACCTTCCTCTATCACCAGGGGCTCCTCGGTATCGGGCAGTATCACCTTGGTTACCACGGCGTTGTCGCCCTCCTTCTTCTTAAAGGCGTCGGCCTTAATCTCCGTTACCTTGTAAACCACGTTGCCTTCTACTATCTCGGTGGGTACGGTTACGGTAATCTCCTCGGTCTCGGCCGTTGCAGGAATGCTGATGCTTCCCAGCACGATAGGTATTACCGTTACCTCAATCTCCTCCTTGGCGCCTGTCTCCGGGTTGGTTACCTCGCGTGTCTCGGTGGTCACTCTCTCGGCAGCATCCTCGGGCACCTCCATCACCATGGTCACGTCTTCTACAGCCTTCTCCTCGTCGCCGGCCTCTGTGGCCTCTACGTCAACGGTGGGCTCTGGCTCCTTAATCGTGAAGGTGGCTGTTGCGGTGCCGGTAAAGTTGCCTTTACCCGTCACGGTCACGGTGTGTGTACCCGCCTCCTTAGCCACGTTGCCGCTCACGGTGTAGCTGCCTTCGGGCACATCCAGTTCGCCGGCCTTCACACTTGCCACCTCGGCAGTGATGTCGCTGAAGATGTAGATAAACTCCGAGTTCTTCAGTGTCACCTTGGTGAGTTCAGCGGGACTGATGGTGAATGTCTTCTCGGCCTTACCGGCGTAGTTGGTGTTGCTGGCAGCCATGGTGATGGTCACCTTGGCGCTGGTGCCGGCGTTCACGTTGCCGCTATAGGTCACGCTGTAGGTTGATGCAGAGATGACGGTTGAGCCGTCTTTCAGGGTTACTGCAGGCTCCTTGGCTGTGCCGTCGTAGATAGCCGATGCGATGGTAATCCAGCTGGATTGTATCAGTTTCTTATACGAGGCACTGATCTCCACGTTGGCGCGCTCCATCACGAAGGTCCACTTGTTCTCGCCGGCGGCTGTCAGAGTCACATCGTTCAGCATGTCGACGCCACGCGTCATGGCCACAGCGGCATACCATTGTCCCGTCACCTCGTTAACCACATAGCCCTCGGCCGGTGTCACCGTCACGGTAACGGTCTGTCCCTCTGCTGCAGTCTCTATGGCTGTGCCTTCAGCGTTGGTAAAGGCTATTGTTCCATGCTCTGAGGTACCTACATTCAGGCTGTAGGCGCTCGCGGTCATGGCTACCATGACCATTGCGAGCAGTGAATATATCTTCTTTTTCATAATTTTCATAATTAGATAATTATCTCATTTTTACATTTTTACATTTTTACATTATCTAACAATCACCTTCTTGCCACCCTTGATGTAGATACCCTTGCGGTTAGGCTTCTCCACCTTGCGACCATTCAGATCGTAGTAATTGTCATCTTCCATCTGCCATCTTACATCATCCATATTGGTGGTGTCGCCACCGCCGGTGATGCTGCGTGTGGCAGCGCGTCCGACATTAGGCTGATTGCTGATCTGCAGCCAGCACTTGTTGGCGCCAATCTCGATAGCGTACTTAACCCATACAAAGGCCTTACCGTTCAGTGCGTAGTAGTCGGTTACTGCTGAGCTTGCAGGAATCTCTCCCTCAGTCAGCGAGCCCTTGAACTCCTTGGCAGGTGTCACCTCGTCGGCATTCTCAGTGGTAGGTATCAGCAGGAATGTCTTGCTCTCCTCGCTCTTGTTGTAAACCAGCAGCGGCGTCTCAGCCGGAGCCACCTTGATGGCGTCGCTCAGCTGTGCCTCGGTAGCGGTAACGTTGGCGATGGTGTAAAGCACTGCATCCTCATCATCTACGTACAGAGCCTCGCTCTGATAGTAGCTGATGTACTCGCCTGCGGGTACGGTCACCTCGTAGCCCTGGAAGAGTGCAAACTCTTCGGAGTAGCAGATGCCGCTGTAGTTGCCGGCACCGGTAATCTTGTAGCGGAAGGTGCCCACGCTCAGCGCGGTGGCATCGGTCCACTCATCTGCGTTCGTATCGCTCTGCTTCTGCAACTGTAGCGTGTAGTCGGTGGTCACGGTCAGCGTCACGGGGCTGTTTGTCTCAAGGTTGTCCTTTACGACGGGATTCATCTGTGTGGCATCGACGGCCTGGTAGTCGTTGCCCACCATCTGGATGCGGATGCGGTCGGCCATCTCGCCGGCAACATCCACCGACATGTCGCGCTTCAGCGTATACGAGGCGGTCACGTCGTACTGCGGCATCTGGAACGTGGCTGTAGGCTGCTCCAGCGAGTTGTCAATGGTCACCTCGATGGTAGCGGGAACCGCCTTCATTTTATTGTAGAGCGTCTGGTCACCACTGGTGTATTTAAACCATCCATTAGAACTCTTATAATACAATGTTGCACCATCGATGGTGGGAAAGCGGGAAAAGGCATTACCTGCGGCACCGTCAGGTTGGTTAGTGCCAGCTGTTGCATCCGCACCGCCAAAACCACCTTGCCCACCTTCAGCATAGATTTCACCATTGTCAATAACTATTTTGGCATTGTCATTAAGGATGATGGCTGGATTACCATCTCCACCTGCTGTAGCCTCGTCGATAAGAGTACCTTCTTCGTAAGAGGCATCTCTTCCCCAATTTCCACTTTTTCCATATACAGAGAGCCTTCCGCCGCCAGTGAGGGTGAGTGTGACACCGTCCTCGATGGTGAGGCCACTATTGACTGTCACTATGACACCTTCGTTGATGTTCAGCGTCATACTGCTCGTGACACTGACACTGTTGAATTCTGTAGTAGACGTGTAGGGGTCTGACGAGAATGCACCCTGTGCCCATGCGCCCGTGGCTGCCGTGAGTAGCAGTGCGAGCAGTGATAATATCTTATGTTTCATATTATTCATATCTTTATCTTGTTTATACATTTATATGATATATACATTCGCGAGGGGGTTTAGTTAGGCGTCGAAGTCTTCTTCGCCTCCACCTTCTCGATGATGTAGCCCTTCTTGGCCTTGATCTTCACTTCTGTATCGGGGGCGATGCCGGTCTTGGCGGCCTCGCCGGTGGTGGCATCAGGGGTGATTTCCTCTGTGCCTACAACGACCTTGTCAATCTTGCCCTTCGAGAAGTCGTTAGCGGGCTTCACGGTGAGGTCGTACTTCTCCACGACGGTGAACTCGCTGCTGTAAACGGTGCCGTCGTAGGGGCTGTTCTCGTCGGTGGACTCGGCCTTAATCCAGTAGTAGCCGGGCTTCATGTCGGCAAGGAAGGCCTCGAGGGTGATGGGGTTTTCCTGGTCGTAGTCGATGGCGCCCTTTTCATTCTCTGCACCCACGAGCACCTTGATGGTGATGCCGTCGGCAGCGATGATGTTCTGAGCTTCAGCAGCAGCCAGCGGGTCGATGAGCTGGATGGTGAGTGCCTCGGCGGGCTGATACGTGCCGCCGTCGCCCTTCTTCACGATGATGTTGCCAGAGCTGGGCAGTCCGCTGAAAGCGACGGGATTCGCCTCGTCCTGCATGTCGCGCACCAGCTCGTAGTTCACGTCCACGTCGAAGGTCGGCATGTTGAACCAAGCCTCAGTGAAGAGGTCCTGGGCACTTGCTGCGTTGGTGGTCACCTCGATGGGGGCTTCGGCAGCGCTAACAGAACCTGAAATGGTGATGTTGCCAATGCAGATTTTCTTCGTATTTGAACAATTTGAGATATAGAAGCGTAACGTGAATACAGAGCATCCATCGGCAGTAATGCTCTCACTATGCATCAATTGAGCCGTGGCGCTATTGCTACCACTGCTGCGGAGCACGTCATTCATTGAAACATCTGTGATTGCGCTTTCCACACCATCAATGGTATAGCTCCAAGAATACGATGCATTATCTGTTCCATCCTTCACTGCGGCATAATCTACGCCAGTGGGCTTGAACTTATAGCCATCGACAGCCTCGATGGTGTATTCTATCATCACACCACTAACATTGCCGGCATTGGCTGTTGCCGGCTGGTATTTCACCATGCCAGTATTAAAATAAACACCTGTACTTACGTCCAGACCAGAACCAGTAGTTACGCCTGTACTGGAAATGGCGTCCATGATAGATGCGCTGACCGTAGCGCTGGCCTCGTTACCTGCAGACCATGCAATGGTGCCATCAACAGGGTCCGTGGCCCACGCTCCGCCGACTGCCGTGAGTAGCAGCGCGAGCGTCATTATATATCTTGATATTGTTTTCATATATTGTATTTCTTTATGTTGTTTATACCTTTTGTATTATATACGCGCGAGAGGGGTTAGAACGCGAGGCAGGCACGAACACAGCGTTTCCAGTTCTTACTGACGTCGCTCCATAAGCCGTTGCTGAAGTAGTAGTTCCACGCGTCGCTGGAATCGTCCTCCGTAGACGACCAGTATCCTTCCGACTGCATATTCGTTCCGCCGACGCTGCTGAAGCCGTCGCGCAGGGCGGTGTGGCTGCCGGCAGCGGAAATCATGTTGTCCCACTCGCCCTTGCTGGCCAGCATCCACTTGCCGCCGGTGATGGCCGGCGTGTGGGCGTCGCAGGTAGTCTGGGCCGTGCTCCAGTTCATCTTGTCCACCTCATCGGTCAGCGCCAGTGCCAGGCCGTGGCCATTGCCATCAACATAGCAAACCAGTGCGGCGGCGGTCACGCCGCTGGGCAGGATGTCCTTGTCGGCTGCGGCGTATGCCTTGCCGTCGCTGCCTACTATTTCGCCAAACTTTGCTGATGTGAGTGCATGGCCTTCAGCTATAGAAGCCTTCTTCTTCACCTCCACCTTGCGGAACTTGTAGCCTTCCTTGGCGGTGACCTTCACCTCGCTGCCCATCTTCACGCCCTCGAGCTTACCCTCGGTGACGGTGGCGGCTGTGCCACCTACAGTAACGGTAGCCTTGCCGGCCTCGATGGTGTTGGCGTTGGCGGCAGTGAACTGGATGTTGAACTTATTGTTCAGCACAGTCACCTTGAGCGGTGTAGTGCAGATCTCACTGTCGTTAAAGGTGTTCTCGGCAGTGGGATCCTGACCCTGTGGGGCATCGGCGCCCTTGATGTAGTACCACACATAGACGTCGCCACCGTTGGTAATATTCGTGGCTGTGGGCAGTGTAGCGCTGAAGGCGGTGAGTGCAGGCTGTTCGGTGGCCGATGTGCCAACGGCATACATCAGCGTGCCCTGCACATTCTCGGTCTCGCCAATCTTAGCTACAGTACCGGCAGTAACGATAGCATCGGTGCTCTCGGCGTAGATGCCCTCAGCGGCTGTCGGCAGCTGATCCACATTCTCGACTTTGGCCCACTGAGCCACAGGAGCGTAGATGGGAGCTATCTCCACGTCGAAGGCGGGCATGGTGAAGTTGCCGGTCTTGTTTGCAGCGTCCCACTTCACGTCGATGGCGGGCTCGGCAGGGGCAGCAGGCCCATAGACTTCAATCGATGTGACACCATCCATATCATCATTTTGTACACACTCCCCATCAGCAAAAGTGATTGCAAATGGTGATGTAGTAATCGTGACAGGAGTTTTATCACTCTGTTTGAACACACATCTGGTGATTGTGTATCCTTCCTTCGCTTCAACTGTCACTGACCCAGGCCCAGACTTTTCCCCCCATAGCCATCCATACGTGGAACTGTAACCAGCCACATTGCTAAGTGTAACCGTAACGACTCCTGGAGTTGTTTCACTGTAGGAGTCTTTGTCTGTGGCTGTAATAGTGGTCAGCAGTGTTCCCTCCTCTGCCCACGCGCCCATGACTGCCGTGAGTAGCAGCGCGAGCGTCATTAATATTTTATTTCTCATATTGTTCATATCTTTATGTTGTTTATACCTTATTATATATTTAATAGCCTGCTCTTACGTATTTTGCGTTAGCATCTACTGTTTCACTCCAGGTAGATTTGTCCGAGCTGTACTCAATCTTGCCGGTGAAGCCTGTGCCCTTCTGGAGGTTGACATATTTAAGAGCTTTGTCATCAGCATTCGCAGCCCACAGCTTGCCGCCATAGACAGTGACGGTTGCTATATCAACGGGATCACCACCGTTAATTCCATTGCTTTTTGCATTATCTCCCTTACCTACGGCCTTCACCTCGCCTCCGAAGATGTTCATAAAGCCACCTGCTTTCAGACCTATTCCATAACCACCATCCGCAGCTGTGTTTTCGGCATCAACTGATCCGCCATAGACGTTAAATGTTTCTGTGTAAAAGAAACCGCCACGATTGTTGCCAGAAGAAGTCGCTTTTACCTTGGCGCTGTGAACTTCCAATGTTTTTATGCTAGAAATGGCATCATTAGTTTCGCCATTAACAACCAATTCGCCAGTCATCTGGGCTTGGCCATAAATGCTGAGATTTTTACTAGCACCACTAATCCTTTGGGCAGTCAACTTGGCGCCGTCCTTGATAATCAGGTTGACATCACCTGATAATGTAATCGTTCCAGTGATAGTGACTTCTCCCTCCACCACATAGGTGCCTGCTTGCCATGAGACATTCTCGTTAGAATTCGCCACCGCGGTAACCTCTGCCGGCATCTCCGTTGCCACCAGCTTCTTCTGGTCGGCATTCCACTTCAGATAGGCGTTGTCAGCCTTCTTCGCCACCTTCACGCCGAGGACTTTCTTCGTGCCGTTGTACTTGATGTCAACCTCGGTGTTCTTCGCAGCGGCGTTAGGCTCAGCCTTCCACTTGTCGGCCTCTTCAATGCCATCGGCGAAGGTGACGTTATAGGTAATCTCTGCGAACACGGCCTTATAGCTCATATCAGCCATGCCAGACTCGATGGTGACTTCGCGAACGGGGTTGGTGTTGGTCTGGTCATCCTCCCAGTACAGGAACTTGTAGCCCTCGGCAGGTGTAGCCTTCAGCGTCACGGTGGCAGTCTTGGCCACGGTGAATGTGCCGTCGGTATTGATAGTCACGCCGTCGGGAATGGCACCCTTGAAGAATGTAATCTTGCTGACTTTGGTGGAGCAGCTCTGGAGCGTGAGGCTCTTGGTGGCTTCGCCTTCCCATACGGCGCTCTTGCCCTCGACGGTCCAATTGTCATTAGGTATTATGTTAGGGTTACTTTCAGAATAATCATCAATCATCGTGAATTCGATGCGGCTGAAGGGGTCGCCTGTGGTGCTGAAGGTAACGGTAGAATTATCCCACACCTTGACAACGCCGAAGAGAAGACTATTCTTATACTTATCTTCGGAAGTGAGCTCATAGATAGATGTTTTCTGGGTGCCGGTAATAGTGATGTCATCTACGGTATGTTCCTTGATATCCGACGTCCAGCCCTTCCATGTCTCAGCCGTCCATTCCACTTTGCTTTCGCCGGCAACCTCTGCGGTACCCATTGTCTTGTCGTTGACAGCCATCGTCACCTTGGTGGGCTCGTACTCCACCTGCAGCTCCACGTTGCTGGCGGGCATCTTGGCGAGAATCCAGTTCTTGCCGTCCTTCGATGTCAGGTCCCACTCGGTGGGCTCGACGGTGTAGTAGAACTTCCCATTTGATTTATTGTCAAAGACTATTTTTTTCGTAAAATCAGCTGTTCCATCAGAACTTACCCCTCCATTTGCGTAGTTAACCAAATTAATTTTATTACCATCGAATGCATAGAAGAGAATAGCATAGCCTTCTGCGGGTGCGCCCGTCCATGCCTTGGCTTCGTCCAAGGTTACGGCCTTGAAGCCTGGCAGGTCGGCAGCGGTCACTGGGTTATTGTCGTTTGCCCATTCTGCGGGCACCTTGAATTCTACTACGCCGAACGTGCTTTGCGCCCAGGCGCCCGTGACTGCCGTGAGTAGCAGCGCGAGCGTCATTATATATCTTGATATTGTTTTCATATATTGTATTTCTTTATGTTGTTTATACCTTTTATATCAACGGCTGCTGAAGTCCCAAGCGTCGTCGCCATCGAGCTCCGTAGCAGACCAATAGTTGCCAGATATTGCTGTACCGCCGACGCCTGTAGTGATATAGGCATTCACGTTGTTGTCGTAAGTCATACCGTCACTATTTTTCGTCGAGCCGAGGTTGGTGAATATCGCCTCGTAGTCGCTCTTCTGCGCCACGGCCCAGTTCGACACGGCGGTCGCGCCCAGCGTGGTGTAGCTTGTCAGGTTGGTGCCGCGGGCGGCATCGGGCAGCACTTTCAGCGTAGTGCCGGCGTATGTGGTCACGGACGTCCAGCCGTTGATGGTGGTCCATGTCTGCTCCGTAGCGTTCTGCATGGCGAGAATCAGTCCGTGGCCGGTCTCCGTCACCTTGCCCAGGATGCCCACGGCGGTGCAGCCGTCGGGAACAGCAGTCTTAGCGTCGTGCAGATGGCCTGCGGCGCATACCACCTTGCCGACATCCTCAGCCGTGGCGGCAGAGAGCAGCGGGTACGTGACGGCCGCCTTCTTCACGGCCTTGACGCTCTTCACCTTCTTCTCGCCGCTGTAGGTGACGGTGATTTTCTCGCCGCCCTCAAGTCCCTCAACGGGGAAAGCCTGGGCCTCGCCCTCGCCAACCTTCACGCTCCACTTGTCGGCATCCTTCACGCCGTCCTTCAGAGAAACGGTGTAGCCAGCGGGGGCGGCAGGAGCCTTGACCTTGATGGTATAGATATGACAATTGCTGGTGTTCCATACTACTACGTCGCAGTCTTCTGCAATTTCCCAAGTCTTGGCTTCAAGTGTTTTAGGCTTGAACTGTTCACCAATCAGGTTTTCTGCAGCATAGCTGTTCTTGTACAAACCAATACCACGACCATCTGAAGGCTTGTGAGACTCCAGTTCGACGGTTATCTTTGAACCTGCCTTCACACCAGGAATCGTGAAGCATGGGAAAGGCTGCTTGCTGCCGCCACCACCAAGCAACAGATAAGCACCACCTGCATATTCACCCAGAGAAGTAGAAGGATAATTGACTGCGATAGCCAATGAACGCTTAGCAGCATAGTCTGAATTGAACTTCAGACCCTTGAGCTCCTTAATAACAGCACCATTAGCCGAAAGACTACCATCTTCGTTTACAGTGCCGGCAAACCAGAAGCAGTTGTCCTTGGCAGCAGCGTCAGGATCGGCGCCAGCCTCAGCGTCAGTCTTCTTCTCTACATCGCTCCAGCCCTCAAGCTTACTGGCAGCAGCGTCAGCTTTCAAGGCAGTGACGGTCTCAGTGCTCCACGCCGTGAAGTCCCAGACAACATCCCATTGTTCTTGCGCCCATGCGCCTGTTGTTGCCGTCAACAGCAATACAAGCAAAAATAGTAATTTTTTAATCATAAGCTTAATAATTTAGATTGTTAATATATTATTCATTGTAAAATCGACCATTTAGGTTTTGTGGCTTTCTTGGCTGCTATTAGTTAATAGTAATTTGGCTACAAATATAAACAAAATCTTCGAAACTTGCGCCAGTTTTTGACCAGAAAGTGAAGATTTTGTAAATTCTGCCACTGTTTTTGTAAATTCTGCCACTCCGCGGGGGCACGCCCCCGCAGCCCCAGACTGTCCTTTTCTCTGGCGCAGAGAAAAGAACTAAAAGAGACATTCCCCCAACCAAGGCCTTCCCCCGAGGGAAGGATGCAACCGCTCCTCCTCGTCGCTCTTTACACCAAGGTACGCCTGGGCATCATAGCCCTGGCGTGGCTTGTCTTAATGGGGCCTTGCCCCATACCCCAGAATACGCTACTCCCTCCGCATGGAGTGTGCGGAGGGAGTATAAACGAGCGCGACATGAAGCCAATGCTCTCGAAATTCTATTTTTTGCTTCTGTCTATCCAGTTCTCAATTCTTAAACCGGGTATGCGGCTGAAGTGTTTTACGTTGTCGGTGACGAGGATGAGATCCTCATGCAGCGCCGTGGCACCGATAATCAGGTCCATGCTGTCGATGCGTTGCCCAGCGCGTTCGAGCTGCCAGCGAATGTCGCCATACTCGCGCATGCAATGACTTGTGGAATACTGTTCAAATAGGTTCTGAATCTCTATCACGTCGTCGAAATGCTCCGGACGGCCCGACTTGTAGGCGCCGAAATAGAGTTCGCCGATGGTGAGGTCGGAAATCTTGCATTCGCTTACTCCCACGCGGCGGATTTGCTCCACCACGGCGGGGTCTTGCTTGATGAGTGCGATGCAGATGCTGGTGTCTAGCAGATAGGTTCCTCGTGTCAGCATGGCTTACCAGGTTTCAACGGTTCGTGAATTCTCGCGGCTGCTGCGCAGCTCATCGGCTATCTCTCTCGCAGTGCCTTCGCCCCCCCAGTCCTTATGGAACTTGGCCAGCGCGGCATCAAGCATGTCGTCGTCCATCGTCGCCCATGCTCCGGCAAAGTCGTCGACAGTCACCTGTTTGTCTTCGCCTGCAGCATGAGCCTTTTTGGCTGCAGCAGCCCAGCCTTTGCGGGCGGCAGCGCCAGACTTCTTGTTCTGGGCTACAACCAGTCCCTTTACATACGCAATGATCTTCTTCATAGCCGTTTCGCTATCAAGCAGCGGATTCATCTCGCGGAACAGTTCTTCACGTAGTTCTATTGCTGTCATAATCGTTGTTGTTTATTGTTTCGGGTGCAAATATACAACAATATATTTATTTTTGCAAGGGTTTTGGGGAAAATCATTGTTTATCTGCTTGCAAGTGAAGATTTTGCAGATTTTGAAAGTGCGGGCGCCTTGTCGGCCGCCCGCTTTTTTGGCGAAGCCAATATCTAATACCATGCTAAAACACCTAGGGGTCATAGGGGCGAGCCGCCCCTGTAAATGTCTTGCCGCCCATGTCGTCGATGATGTTGCAAACCTCATCGGCAAACGAGCGCGACATGAAGCCGATGCCCTCGAAATCGAGTGTTACCTCACGTATAAATAGGTCTGCGCTATAGATCAGGCTCTGAATGAGGGCGTTAGTGTCTAGAACTACAAGTCGCATCGGCTTCATTTATAAGGTGTGCGCAGATGCTGACCGCGCAGTTCGTCGAGTTTCTTCTGATCGAAGGTTCCTTCGTCCCACATTTTGTCGATAGCCTTTTGTGCCCTCTCGGCAAAGAAGAGCGAGAGGGTGAGCCGCAGCGCATCAAGGTCTTCCTGCGAGGTGACGTTAGCTGCTGCGTTCATCAGTTCCAATTGTGCCATTTCTGAGTAACTCATACGCAATATAATTAATGTTTCCGGTGCAAAGATACGATGAATATTTGAAATTTGCAAGTATTTTACTCTTTATTTGATTGCAGGGCGGACTCTTGCTCGGCGATCCAGTCTTTTACGCTCTGGCCGGTGCGCTGCTTGAAGGCTACGCTGAAGGTGCGGTAGCTGCGGTAGCCACTGCGGTTGGCCAGCTGCTTGGCCTGGATGGACTGGCCCACGGCGGCGGCCGACGCCTGGCGGCAGAGCTCTATGAAATAATTGATGCGCAGCGTGTTGATGTAGGCATTGTAGGTAGTGCCCTGGCTCGAGAAATACATGCCGAGATAGGTGCGGTTGGTGCCCAGGGCCTGAGCCAACTGCACCGACGTAAGGTCGGTCTGCAGGTAGAGCTTGTTGCCCTCGCAGCGGTCGTGCAACAGCTTACCAATCTCCTGGATAACGGTCTCCGACAGGCCCTCGGCCGGCTGCGGGCGCCCGCCATCGCCCTCGAGAGCATCGCCATAGCCGTCGAGAGCATCGTCATCGGCTTCGGCAGCCGCTTCGGCAGCAGCCCGCTGCGCTTCGGCCAACGCTATGTCGCCATCGGCCATCGGCTGGAAACTCAGGTCCTGCAGCGTCTCCACACGCCACAGCAGATAGGCCACGAGCGCGATGCCGCACAGCTGGATGATGAACTCGTAGGTGATGCTGCCGTAGCCCACCACGTAATAGCAGAACAGCAGCATGATGACGGCCAGCACCAGCAGGCTCTGCCACACCTCCTTATGCTCCAGGTCGGCATAGTTGTCGCGCAGCCAGCGGCCGTAGCGCCGCACCTCGCGTACCATATATATAGTGAAGCCCACGGCCATCAGCATGAAATAGCCCTGTATCCACGGCAGCAGCGCGTAGCTGCGCATGCCCACGCTAACGGCCGAGAGGATGATGAGCGGAGCCGTGATGAGCCACGCTATCCAGAGCGGCCTTTTGCGGTCTTGCAGCATGCAGAGCATCACCACGAGCGCCAGGGGCATGGTGAGCATGCAGTCGAGCAGCGCGCCGATGAGCATCCACAGCGCAGCCGCATCGCCATCGGCCATCATGGTTCCAGGCAGGTACCACAGATGGCCCAGCGCCACGATGCCGAAGAATGCGGCCGTCCACTGGCGCAGTCGTTTGGGCGTAGATATGCGCCGCGTAAAGGCGTTGCCACGCCTGAACACCAAGTAGAGGCAAGCCACAGCCGCCATCGTTGCTCCCACAGCGTAGAGCATCATCAGCAGCATTATTTCTATAGTAATCTCTCCGAACATTATAGCCTTTAAGTTAAATATCTGGGGCAAAGATACAAATAAGAAAGGAAAAAAACAAATTTTCTTGTTACTTTTGCATTTCTCTACCCTGTCATCTCGACTAAGCGTTAGCGCATGGAGAGATCTCATGAATGCGCCTTTGGGCGCAAGCGGCAAGCCGCAGAGATGTCTCGACTACGCTCGACATGACAATGGAGGGGGGCGCGGAATGACAATGGAGGGGGGACGCTCGGAATGACAAAAGAGGAGGGTGGGCGCGCGGGATGACAATATCAGTAAAATCACAAATTTTAGGTATTGCAGGTTACGCTAAATCATCGTACCTTTGCACCCAGAAGTTTTAGCCAATGTTCATATAAGTATTTGTTTAGTTAGATAAGGGGGACCTGTCGCGATGACAGGTCTTTTTTTATACAAAAAAAAAGAACCCATCGGAATGACGGGTTCTTATTTTGATAGTTTTACTTCTAACTATTAGAGGTTGAAGTACAGACCGAATGTGAGGTTGTTACCATCAAGATCGAGACCGAACTTGCTGACATTGTTCTTGTCGCCCTCGGGGTTGAATACATCGTAGCCCAGGAAGCCGATGTGAGAAACAAAGCTTACCTTGTCTGAAAGAGCTACAGAAAGACCTGGCTTAAGACCTACAGCGAACTCATTCCAGTCAGCATCCTTTGCAGTAGTGAAGTCGAGACCACCATCAACAAAGAAGTTAACCTTACCACACTTAGCGAATGTGTAACGAGCGTAAGGAGCTACAGTGAAAGCGCTCTCACTAACACCATTTACACCAGTCCACTTGTTGCTCTCGTAACCGATAACGGTACCGATAGCCCAAGAATCGTTGATGTTATAACCAATTTCTGGCATAATCTTAAATGTTGTCTCACTACGGTCACCAGCGTTCTCCTGAGAACTCCATGCGTTAAAACCAAGGCTACCACCTACGTAAACCTGTGCATTCATTGTTGCAGCAAAACATACTGCTACAAGTGTCATAAAAATCTTTTTCATTTCTTCAATTATTTAAAAGTTTGACGGTGCAAAGGTAAGGAGAAAACCGGAAACGAAAGGTCTAGTTTTCTCATTTTCCCCGTTTTAGGGCGGTTTTGTTGACGAAAGTCACGAAAACGACCGAAAAAAGAAAAAAGACGATAAATTTGGTGATTTAACCGATTTTTAGTACTTTTGCAGGCGATATAATAAAAAAAACAAAATGGATATAATAGAAAGATTTCTGAACTATACGCAGTTTGATACGCAATCGGCGGAGGACAGCGAGACAGTGCCTAGTACGGCGAAACAGCTGGTGTTTGCAGAATACCTGAAGAAGGAACTGGAACACGAGGGACTGAGCGACGTAGAGATGGACGACAAGGGTTACATATACGCCACACTGAAAGCTAACACCAAGGACGAAATACCTACCATAGGTTTTATTTCGCACTACGACACCAGTCCCGACTGCTCGGGTGCGAACATCAAACCGCACATCGTTAACAATTATGATGGCAGCGACATTCTGCTATCAGAAAACATCATCATGTCGCCAAAGAAATTCCCTGAGCTGCTGAAGCATACTGGCGAGGACCTGATTGTGACCGACGGCACAACGCTGCTTGGTGCCGACGACAAGGCCGGCATAGCTGAGATAGTAGAGGCGATGTGCTATCTGCGCGATCACAAAGAGATACGTCACGGAAACATACGCGTAGCTTTTAACCCCGACGAGGAGATTGGTATGGGTGCACACCACTTTGACGTAGAGAAATTCGGATGCGAGTGGGCCTACACCATGGATGGCGGTGACCTGGGCGAGTTGGAGTTTGAGAACTTCAACGCGGCCAGTGCTAAGATATATATAAAAGGTATAAGCGTACATCCGGGTTACGCCAAAGGCAAGATGATAAACGCCAACGCGCTGGCGGCCGAGTTTGCCAAGATGCTGCCACAGGACGAGACGCCAGAGACTACCGAGGGTTATCAGGGATTCTATCACCTGCTGAGTATACAGAGCAACGTGGAAAACGCCACGATGAGCTACATTATACGCGACCACGACCGTGAGCGTTTTGAAGACCGCAAGCACCAGATAGAAGCTACAGCTGCGGCTATGAACGAGAAATACGGTGAGGGAACGGTAGAGGTGGCACTGAAAGACCAGTACTACAACATGAAGGAGAAGATTGACCCGCAGATGCACGTGATCGACCTGGTGCTGCACGCTATGCAGGACTGTGGCGTAGCACCAAAGGTGAAGCCCATTCGTGGCGGCACCGACGGAGCACAGCTATCGTTCAAGGGACTACCCTGCCCTAACATCTTTGCCGGAGGCGTGAACTTTCATGGACCTTACGAGTTCGTCAGCATCCAGAACATGCAGAAAGCAAAAGAGGTGATAGTTAAAATCTGCACCTTGGTTGCAGATTTTAATCGTTGATTAAGGCATCGAGCGAATCTTGCTCGCCTACTACCCAGATGATATCACCCTCGCGGAAGCGACGGTTAGGACTATAGGGGGAGAGACTTTCCTTTCCCTCTTCAAGTCCTACAACCATACAGCTGTAGTCATCGCGAATGCGACTCTCGATGAGCGTTTTCCCGATAAACTTACTATCGGGACCGATGATGAGCTGGCGCAGCTTCATCTCGCGCTGCTCGATATCGACATCCTGACCAAGCAGATCGCTCTCGATAGCCTCGCGAAAAGCAGAGAACTGCTGATCGCTACCAATGACCTGAAGCACATCGCCGGGGAAAAGAATATTAAAACCATCGGGGATGTTTATACGACAACCACCACGCAGAATACTGCTGACATGGACGCCGTACTTCTTACCAAGATTGAGCTGTGCCAACGTCTGTCCCATCCAGTTGGAATTAGCAGGAACAGTGAATTCGGCAATGTGGATATCGCGGTCGAGCAGCTTACCCTCGTAGAGCGGACGTTTCTTGCCATGCACCTGAGCCTCGATATCGCGCGAACGCAGATTCTGTACAAACAGGCGTTCGAGGGTGATGGAACGATGCTTGGCCGAGCGCGAAAGCACCGTGAGCACAATGACCAAGATGCCGATGGTAATCATCAGGGCTGGCGTGAAGCGGCTGAGGAAATTGCAGATATAGAAGACAAAAGCCACCGCTATGAACACACGCACCACGACGGTAAGCGCCAGCGGAATACGATTGCGATAACTCTCGGCCCACAGCGCCTTCCACTCCTCGCTGTGGTTCTTCTTCATCACCATGGCGCGCAAGAACGGTGCAATGAGGAAGATGGTGAGCAGACCAGTGATGGCGTTGGCATACCAATGGAGCTCCCAACCAGGCAGTAACTTACGGGTGAAGGGCAGCACAAAGGTGAACATCAGCGCAATGGTGGCCGAGGTGAGGATGGAATAGACGATGGTGTTGATAGACATCTGAGTGAGCAGACGTTTCCATTTGCTATTCTCCTGACTATGGGTGCTGCCAATGGTGAGTGTGTTAAGGGCCTTGATGAGCCTGCTTGGCAGATGGCGCTCCAGTTCCTCGTAGGCAGGCGTAGCCAGTCTGATCATGTAAGGCGTGAGGAAGGTGGTGATGACAGATACCGCCACCACTACCGGATACAGGAAATGGCTGATAACGCCCAGCGACAATCCCAACGACGCAATGATAAACGAGAACTCACCAATCTGAGCCATGGAGAAGCCACAACGCATGGCCGACTTCAGCGACTCGCCGCCAAGCATGAACGAGATGGTGCCGAACACACTCTGACCAACGATGATGGTGAGTACCAAGCAGAGAATAGGCAGGGCGTATTCTACAAGAATCCTTGGATCGACAAGCATACCTACCGACACAAAGAACACGGCGCCGAAGAGGTTCTTGACAGGTTCTACAAGTTTCTCGATGCGCTCGGCCTCGATGGTCTCGGCAAGAATACTACCCATGATAAACGCTCCAAAGGCAGAGCTGAAACCTACTTTGGTTGAGAGCACCGCCATGGCACAACACAAGCCCAGGGCCACGATGAGCAGCACCTCGTTATTGATCTCGCGGCGCACCTGGCGCAGGATGATGGGGATGGCAAAGATACCAACCACAAGCCACAGGATAAGGAAGAACAGAATGCGCACAACAGACTGAAACATCTGACCGCCGCCAACTTCATCACCTTCGGCTACGGCACTTAGCATCACCATCATGACGATGGCCAGAATATCCTCGAGTATCAGCACACTCATCACCTTGCCGGCGAAGTTCTGCTGGCGCAGACCGAGGTCGTCGAAGGCTTTATAGATAATGGTGGTTGACGACATGGCAAGCATACCGCCCAGGAAGATGCAGTCCATCTTTCCCCAACCGAACAACTGACCGACGATGACGCCCAGCATCATCATACAGAAGATGATGGCGATGGCAGAAATGATGGGCGAGGCACCCATCTTCAGGATCTTCTTAAACGAGAAGTCCAGTCCCAACGAGAACAGCAGGAACATCACACCGATATCGGCCCACAGATGGATATTGGCTAAATCGGCTGCCGATGGCGTGTAGGTCATGTTCGGACTCACCAGGAAACCAGCCACGATATAACCCAGCACAAGCGGCTGCTTGAGGCGTTTGAATATCAGCGTAACTACACCTGCCACAATAAGTATCAGCGCCAGGTCTTGGATGAGTGTAGGAAGTTCTGCCATCGGTTTAAAGGTTTAGTACCATTGCACGGCATTGGAATAGCTTGAGCGCTTATCGTACTTGAGGGCATCGGTAAGCGTAGATGCGTTACAACGGAATGAGAAGTTATAACTGGTATAAGGAGCAAGCACCACCGAGCACGACATATTGAAGCAGTGCAGATCGCGGTTGAGCGAGGCAGTGGTCATAGAAATCTTCTTATTGTCAAAGTCGTAACCAGATGAGAACGAGATGTTCCATCCGTCGCTGATGCGCACATTACCACTCACGTTCAGGGTCTGGGTGAACTTATAGGGATAGCGCATGGTGTTATAGTTGAACTTGCTGAGCGTCTGATCTTCGCGCATGGTGATACCGTAGCCGAAACTCAGGCTCCACGGCATCTGGAAGGCCATGTAACCGTCGTCGTCAGTCTCGGCCTTTGAGCCTTTCTTACGACTGGCGGCATGCTTACCCTTCTCAAGGTCCTTATCTACGTTCGTCTCGACGTCAGAGTCCCATTCGTCGTCGTCCTCGTCGTTTCCTTTATTTTTGTCTTTATCCTTGTCGACTTTCTCGCCGCGCAGACGCTTAAAGAACTTGGCCACCTTCTCATTACTTAAGGTATAAGAGAGGTTCTGCGATATGCCTTGGAATCGTCCGAGCTTACCTAAGCCCCAATAGGTCTGGTGCTCAGACACGCGTGGCACAGCACCCACACTATCGGCCTCGTAAACATACGATGCAAACACAGCACTCAGATTGAGCGTGTAGCTCTTGGTGAGTTTGAGTCGCAGGGTGGTTGAGAGGTCGCTCCAAGGGCGCACCTTGGCAGCGAGGTTATACGACATCGACATACGGAACTCGTCGATAAGCGAAATCTTCTTAAAGCCTGTAGAGTCGTCATCGCTCTTAACCTTCATCTCAAGATTGTTTGACAGGTCGACCGATATGCTTCCGGTCTTACCCTTGCCAGGCACGCCGTAAGGACCAATCTGGTAAGGCGAATACTCAACCATGGTTACATTTCCTTCGGCATCGGTCTTCTGATACTGTTCGTAGTAACCGTAGCGCGAGGCACTGAAGTCAGGCGCATAGCTGAAGCTGACACTTGGGGTGAGGACGTGGCGGATAGCTACGATCTTATCGCCAAACAGCTTGCGACTGGGCACGTACATACCATAGAGCTTGGTAGATGCACTGAGCGCGAGATTCCAGTTGTAAACATTATAGAATCCGCTGAGTGTATCGGTTACCTCGCGCTGGTTTACAGCGTCCCACGACTTATGTGTCTTACTGAAATAGGTGCGGTCGGTGAAATTGAACGACGGGTTGAGGTTGAGATAGCCAAACAGCACGAAGTTACCGCTGATAGGTATCTGATGCTGCATGCCGTTCTTCCAGTCGCGTGAGAGCGACGAATGCAGCAGCTTATCTTCCTTGGTAGAGATAGAGTTGCTGAGGTGACCCGTGTACTGCATCGAGATCTTCTCGTACCAACGCTCCTCGCCTACCCTCTTCTTACGCTTGAAGGGATAGAAACGAGAGATGGAGATATTCAGATCGGGCAGTGTGAGCGCTATGGTAGAATCGCGCATGTTCTGGTTCAAGTTGGTGGTGGTGCTCAGCGTCATGCCGATGCTTGAGAATGTGGTGCTCCACGATACAGAAGATGTACGCGTAGACTGCGTCATAGCCTGCGGATTGTACATCGACGAAAGGTTGTTGCGCTCGTAGCTGGAGGTGGCGAAGTTGACGCTGGCCGACAGCTGCGAGTATGGATTGGCCTTTGAATCCTGACGATGACTCCACTGAACCTTAAAGCTGGTTTGCTTGGAGTAGTCAGGCATATTCTTTTCGCCGTTGATGGTATTCTGATAGCTGGCCATAAACGAACCGCTGTACTTATAGCGCTTGCGGTAGTTAGAGGCGGCCGAGAGTCCCCATGAACCCTTGGTATATATCTCACCAATCAGTTTGAGGTCCATCTTATCGTTGATGGCAAAATAATAACCACCATCGCGCAGATAGAATCCACGCTCGGTCTCATCACCATAGGTTGGCATGATGAGTCCGCTGGAGTAGCTACTGGTGAAGGGGAAGAATCCGTAAGGAATAGCCAGAGGCAGAGGCACATCGGCAACGACAAGGTAGGTTGGACCGAACACCACATCCTTACCAGGGCGCACCTTGGCACGCGACATGGCCAGATAGAAATCAGGATGCGGGTCGTCGCAGGTAGTATAGCGTCCGTGCTGCAGGAACATCTCGCCATCAGCACCGCGTTTTGACAGCTCACTGGTAAGGAATCCCTCCTGCTGCTGGGTGTAGACACTGCTAATCAAACCCTTCTTGGTCTTGAAATTAAACGCCATCGTGTCGCTCTCATACTGATCGCTACCCATCTTGAATACCGGAGTGCCAACAATTTCCATCTTGCTGGAGTCCATACTACCGGTAGCATGTACCAAACTGCTGTCGAGACTCATATAAATCTGATCGCTGGCCAAGTCCATATTCTGGTACTTCACCTTCGAGTCGCCATAAAGATGAGCCAGGCCCGTTGCAGCCTCGTAGGTCAGCGAGTCTTCGGCAGAATACTCTACTGGCGAATCGATACCATTCTTACGCTTCTTGTTGATGCTATCCTTGGCCAACGAGTCGTCGACGGCTTTGTTATGACGGAATATGGCGAGTTCGATAGAATCCATGGAGAGCGTATCTTGCGATGCAACGGCCTTGATAGTATCGGCAGTGATGACACTATCAGTCTTGATGCTATCCGTGGGAATACTATCATGAGCTTCCGAGCTTTTCATAACCCCGGAAACCATCTTCATTGGCACCTCCGCCATGACTAACAGGATGACGAAAGTGAACACAATCAATACTGATTTTCTTTTCACGGCTGCAAAATTACAATAAAAAAATGAATAGTGAATAGTGAATAGTGAATAGTTTTAGGAATTTGTGTATTTTTTAACTATTCACTCATCACTCTTCACTATTCACTATTCACTAATCACTATTCACTCTTCACTCAAACAACTTCACCCATTTTAGGAATCTCTGCACGCCTTCGGGGCCGAACTTCTCTAAGCTCTGCGCTGTTTCTACCACCGTACGTTCGCGGTCGACATGTGATTTTGAGTAGAATTTATCGGCATAACATACCACCTGCTCCTCAAGTGTTTCCGGTTCATACGTGCGGTCGAGAGGCAGAGGCAGATGCTGCTGTTCTATCTGCTGACGGGTGAGACCGGTACCGGTGTGGCGTTCGCACACTTGTGCATGACGATCGAACCCCTCTTCGCGCAGTATCTGTCCACCGATATAGCCATGACAGATGTAAGGCTCGGTGCCTGTACACTGGATGCTGGGGGCATTGCAACGGAAGATACCGATGTCGTGCAGCATGGCAGCTTCTTCGAGAAACTCCTTGTCTAAAGGCAATTCCGGATGCTTTTTAGCGATAAGCAAACACCTATCAGCCACCTGGCGTGAATGAACCAAGAGAATCCGCTTCAGTTCATTCTCCTCAGGATAATACTTATCAATAATCTTCTCGTAGTTCATAGAAAAAAAATTTGGCACGGAGGTGAGATAATAATTTGGCACGGATTACACGGATTAACACGGATTAATTATTTATTGCTAAAAATCCGTGAAATCCGTGTAATCCGTGCCTAAAACATATCGTGCCTAAGCTTCGCGCTCGATCCAGGCGATAGTGTCACCCTGACGGATCTGCTGACCTGGTTTTACGCTGATATCTACAAGTTTGCCACCCATAGCAGCAGGGATCTCTACAATCTCACCCCACTTTGTCTGCAGATAGCAGAATGGCTGACCTTCCTTATACTTCTGACCAATGAATGGCTCAACACATGGTGCGAGTACACCTTCGCCACCAAAGCCCCACATCAGCTGACCGGCCAATGGCGACTTAACAGCATCGGCCTTGGCGTGCTTAATAGCGTCGATCTCCTCCTGCGAAATCTTCTGACCGCCACCAAGCTTGGCATCCTTTGCCTTCTGGATATCAGCCAGGAGCTGCTTCTTAGCCTGACCACTGCGGAATGGGCGATACTGCTCTGGGTGCATAGCCAACTCGAAGAGCTCTTCGTCGTCCTGTCCGTAGTCCCAACCGTTCTCGTCCATCTCCTTACGGAAGGTGTCGAGACTGTTCTCGAGCAGTGTGTGAGGATCGGCATCGGTAAACTTCAAGCCCTTCTTCTCAGCCAGTTCAACCAGCTCAGGAGCAATCGTTCCAGGCACCTTACCACTCTTACCAAGAATCATACCCCAGATAGCGTCGTCCATCATGACATAACGACCCTTACCCTGCTCCATGGTGAGGAGGTTCATCAGAGCGATGTTCTTAGTGTACTGAGAGAATGGAGTTACCAGTGGGGGATATCCTACCTTAGGCCATACGTACTCTACCTCGTTGAAGAGCTTAACCAGCATATCGTCCATCGTGAGAGCACTCTCACCCTTCTTCTCGCGCTCCTTGTTGATCATCTTCTGGATAGGACCAAGATCGGCCATCATCGAACCCATCATACCACCAGGCAGACCGCAACCAAGCAGCAGTGATGACATGTGCTTGTTAGCAGGGTTGATGAAGCAACCCAACCAGTCGTCGATGAACTCCTGAGTGAGTGTACGTGCCTGCATGTAGGCATTCATATCCAGATCGGCCACCTCGAAGCCCTCGTTCTTCAGCATAGAGCGAACCGAGATGATATCTGGGTGAACCTTACCCCACGACAGTGGCTCGATAGCGGTATCGATAACGTCGGCACCATTGTTACAAACCTCGAGGATAGATGCCATCGACAGGCCAGGACCAGAGTGACCGTGGTACTGAATGATGATGTCAGGATGCTTGGTCTTGATAGCCTTTGTAAGCGCACCCAGCATAGCTGGCTGTCCGATTCCGGCCATATCCTTCAAACAGATTTCCTCGGCACCAGCAGCAATCACCTCGTCGGCAATGGCAGCGTAGTACTCTACGGTGTGGACAGGTGATGTGGTGATACACAGCGTAGCCTGTGGTGTCATGCCACCCTCCTTGGCCCACTTGATACTTGGGATGATATTACGTGTATCGTTCAGTCCGCAGAAGATACGGGTGATATCTACGCCCTGAGCGTGCTTTACCTTATACATCAGTGCACGAACATCGTCGGGCACAGGATACATACGGAGTGCGTTGAGACCACGGTCGAGCATGTGGGTCTTAATGCCTACCTCGTTGAATGGCTTACAGAAAGCACGTACAGCCAGGTTAGGATTCTCACCAGCCATCAGGTTTACCTGTTCAAAGGCTCCACCGTTGGTTTCTACTCGGGCGAAACAGCCCATATCGATAATAGCAGGGGCAATGCGTTCCAGCTGGTCTTTACGAGGCTGAAACTTGCCTGAACTCTGCCACATGTCTCTGTAAACGAGACTAAATTGGATCTTCTTTTTTGCCATGTTTTTTAAGCTAATTTTCAAAATTTGAATGCAAATATAGCACTTTTTCTGCACATAGCGGCATCACCCCCTAGCCCCCTCTTCATAAGATGGGGTCTCGACCTATTCTCCAAACCTCTTTCCCAATCCCTGGGAACGAGGCTTAAATTGATTACGAGGGGAAACCCTCTCCATCAAAGTTTTGGTATGGCTCTCCAGCCTTTGCCCCTTCGGGGTTCGCCATTCCTTTCTTAATGGGGCTTTGCCCCAAACCCCTCATCAGAGAAAAAGAAAGTAATCCTCAAAACATTCCGCACGAGGAGGTCTTTAGAGGTATGCAAATTCTTTGAATCGATATTGAGTCTCGGATTGCATCCGCAATCTGAGCAACGAAATACGAAATGCTGTTTGAGCGGAGCGAGTTCATTGAGTGATTTGAAGAATTTGTGTACCGGCCTCCGAGCCAGGACGTTTTGGGGATTACTTTCTTTTTCGACCAACTAGCAGTCTTTCGGTCAACTAGCAATCTTTCGACCAACTAGCAGTCTTTCGACCTACAGCGAACTAACAAATCATTTGAAAGTATGATTCATGAGGCGCTGCTCGGCTAGGGTTTCGTATTTTGTGCCGGGGCGACCGTAGTTGGCGTAAGGATAAATGCTGATACCACCACGAGGCGTGAAAAGTCCGATAACCTCGATATACTTAGGATCCATCAGCTTTACCAGATCCTTCATGATGACATTCACACAATCCTCGTGGAAATCACCATGGTTGCGGAAGCTGAACAGATACAACTTCAGACTCTTACTCTCAACCATCCTCTCACCAGGGATATACATGATCTTGATCTCAGCAAAATCAGGCTGACCAGTAATAGGACAAAGCGATGTAAACTCAGGACAGTTAAACTGCACCCAGTAATCATTGTCGGGATGCTTGTTGACAAACGTCTCCAACACCTCAGGCGCATAATCGCTCTTGTACTCCGTCTTCTTACCAAGCGCCTGCAAACCTTCTACCTCTCTGTTCATAGTTCCTTAACTTTAAATACATTATACGCAATATCGCGATCGAACACATCCTCGTGATCGTGCTTCTTGGTGAAGTTTACCACACGGATAGTTACAGGAAGCGCTACGATTTCGTAGAGCGTCTTGAGTGTTACCTGCGTGATAACCAGCGATGGCATCTCCTCCCAGGGGATGACACCACCGAGTGCCAGCGGGAAGAAAATAATCGAGTCGGTAAGCTCGCCAAAGATGGTACTCATCACCGCACGCAGCGAGAAGTTCTTACCCTCAGAGTTAAGCTTCATCTTACTCATCACATAGGCATTGGTAAACGATCCAGCCAGGAAGGCAATGAACGATGCACCAGCGATACGGGGCGCCAGACCGAAGATCTGATGGAATCCCTCCTCACCATGCCAGTAAGGTGCACCAGGAATCCAGTCGGCCACGGCACCAAACACCACAAACATAAAGTTCATGGCAAAGCCAAGCCAGATGAGCAGTCGGGTGCGACGGTATCCCCACACCTCACAAACCACATCGTTGATAATGTAACTCACTGGGAAAACGATCAATCCTGCAGTCATGTTAGCAGGTCCGAACGAAATCTGTTTTGTCTCCAACACGTTTGCCGTAATCAGGCATACGCAAAACAGTGTGCCGAAAAGCATGAACAGCACACTGATCTTCTGATTTTCTTTAAATTTTTCCATTTCTTGTTTTTTTAGAGGGGGTGTTCAAGTACCCCTGTTATTAATTAAAGTAGATATAGCAACCACGCCATGTATCCCACGAAGGTAAGTATCAATACCCATCCCTCGCGGCGCGACACATAGTACTTGGTGATGGCGAAAAGCCACATCAAGCCAATACTAATCAGCATCGTCATCAAGTCGACGATGGTGATACCCATGATGCGCAGAGGGTGAATCACTGCAGTAACACCGAGTATCAACAGAATGTTAAACACGTTCGAGCCAATGACATTACCAATCGCGATGGCCGAACGACCTTTATAAGCAGCAACTACACTGGTGGCCAACTCAGGGAGCGATGTTCCTCCAGCCACAATGGTGAGGCCCACAATACTCTGACGGATACCGAAACGATGAGCCACATAGGTAGCTGAATCGACAAACAGATTACTTCCGCCAATAAGACATGCCAGTCCGACGACTATCCAAGTCAGATTACGCCACAGGTGCGAGTAGTCGCGAGGCTCTTTTACTGGCTCAACGCCAAGCTCTTCCTCACGCAACTTCAACTGTCCCGAATTAATAGCCATACGGAAAGTATAGAACATGAAGGCCATAAAACCTACCAGGAGTATCAGACCGTCCTGGCGACTGATTTCATTGCCCCAAAGGTGAGGTGAGCTCATGTCATCGAAGCACAGAATAAAGAACAACAGCGATGCTACGATGGCAAAGGGAATATCCTTCTTCACCGTGTCGGGTGCCACTGCTATGGGAGCCACTGCCGCCGAACAACCCACTATCAGCAGGGTGTTGAATATATTCGAACCAATCACGTTACCTACGGCCAGATCGGATGTACCTTTCAAGGCCGACACCAGACTGACGAACAACTCGGGTGCCGATGTACCTGCAGCCACGATGGTAAGTCCGATAACAATCTCGGGCACGCGCATGCCGCGAGCCAGCGACGAGGCACCCTCAGTAAGGCGGTCGGCTCCCCAGATGACTAGCGCCACGCCAATGATGATGAATCCGATGTTAAGCAGTGTCATAACCTCTTTCCAGTTTTTTTACTCCATTTCGCTAATAAACGCATCGAGACTGCGGCGGTCTTTCTTTGTAGGACGACCAGTGCCGCGCGCACGATCCACAAATCCGCTAATGCGGGTCATCTCCAGCAGTTCGTACTGCTCGGGAGCAGTCACATTCTCGTATATCTCAGGCAGAAGCTTTGCACCTACTCGCTGTTCGATAGTCTTAAGAATCTTGAACGAGTAAGTGATGGGCGGTTTGCGCACACTGACGGTCTCGCCAACCTTCACCATGCGCGAAGGTTTTACGTTCACCCCCTCGATGGTTACGCGCCCGTTCTTACAGGCATCGGCGGCTATCGTGCGCGTCTTGAAGATTCGCGCAGCCCACAGCCATTTATCGATTCTTGCCTCTTCCATCAATTATGAATTATGAATTGTGAATTATTTCTTACCCAGCTTGTTATACTGGTTCATCGTCAAGTCGATGCCTGCCAGCACAAAGCTCTTAATGATCTCGCAGGCGGTATCGATGCTGGGTTGGAGTGTTTTCATATCCTCCTCGTCGTACTTTCCGAGCACCCAGTCGACCTGCATGCCGCGTGGAAAATCGTTTCCAATACCCATACGCAGACGAGCGTAGTTCTGACCGATCAACTGCTGAATATGCCCCAGTCCGTTGTGACCGCCGTTAGAACCTCCAGCCTTCAGGCGGAATGCACCCAGAGGCAGCGCCACATCGTCGCTGATAACCAGCAACCGGCTCTGATCTATCTTCTCCTGATTCAACCAATAACGCACGGCATTACCACTCAGATTCATGTAGGTAGACGGTTTGAGCAGTATCACCTTGCGCCCCTTGAGCGATGTCTCGGCCACAAAGCCATAGCGCTTGTCGGCAAAAACAATATTGGATGCCTTAGCAAAAGCATCCAATACCATAAAGCCTGTATTGTGGCGGGTGTTCTCGTACTCGTCGCCGATATTTCCCAAGCCAACAATCAAGTACTTATCCATTCACTGCGGAATTAGATAATTACTGATTAGCCTCGGCAGCAGCAGCTGAACGAGAAGCACGTGTAGCCTTAACTGAGCATACAACAACCTGAGCAGGAGTAGCAATCTGCAGACCATCGAAGTTCAGCTCAGCTACCTTGATAGCCTTACCAAGCTTCAGCTCGGTTACGTCAACATTCAGAACCTCAGGAATCTGCTTGTAAGGAGCTGTAACGTTCAGTGTGCGAACAGCCTGGCTCAGACGACCACCATCGCGAACACCCTGAGCGTGACCAACGAGCTTAACAGGGATACCAATTGTGATTGGCTTCTCCTCGCTTACCTCATAGAAGTCAACGTGCATCAGTGCATCTGTTGTTGGGTGGAACTGAAGCTCCTTCATTACTGCCTTGTGAGCCTCGCCGTCGATGGTGATGTTTACAACGTAAACGTCGGGTGAATAAACTACGCGACGGAGCTGAGCTGCTGGAATGGCGAATGCCAAAGCCTCAGGTGCACCGTTCTCACCCTTCTTCTCACCATAAAGGTTACAAGGTACAAGACCTTCCTTACGCATTTCCTTGCTGGCCTTCTTGCCAGTTGTGGCACGCTTCTGACCACTTACGCTAATTTCTTTCATAATTTGTGTTACTCTAAATTAAGTTGTTAAAAAATAAGTTTTGCTTAATTCGCCATCACACGAATCCGGACATACCTATCCGAAAAAGCGGTGCAAAGGTACTACTTTTTTTCAAATCAACAAAATATTTGGCTAAAAAACCTCAATTTTCTGCGTTTTTCTTGCAGATTTGGCTTTTTATTAGTATTTTTGCACCCGATTATGCGCTTACTAACAGCGCGCTATATAATATATAAGGTAAAAAAAAGAATAAAAACATCAAGTGAGATGATTAACAGAGAAATTATTAGAATCAAGATTGTTCAGTTAACCTATGCTTACTATCAAAACGGTAACAAGAACATCGACACGGCTGAAAAAGAGTTGTTTTTCAGTCTCTCGAAAGCTTATGACCTCTACAACTACATGCTGGCGCTTATGGTGGCAGTTAATAAGGAAGCAACACGCCGCAACGAGGTGCTTGTGCAGCGAGCTAAGCGCGAGGGTACAGCCGAACCATCACAGAAATTTGTATTAAACCGTTTTGCTATCCAGCTGGCCGAGAATATTCAGCTCAACGAGTTTATGAGCACACAGAAAAGCGGATGGGACGAGAATGCCTCATTCGTATCATCACTGCTGGAGAAGATTGAGCAGAGCGATATCTATCAGGATTACATGAACAGTACCGACGACAACTACGACGCCGACCGCGAGCTCTGGCGCAAGTTGTATCGCACATTCATACAGGACAACGACGAGATCGACTCTATCCTGGAGGACATGAGCCTCTACTGGAATGACGACAAGACCATCGTCGACACCTTTGTGCTGAAGACCATCAAGCGCTTCGACGAGCAGAACGGCGCTAAGCAGGAGCTGCTGCAGGAGTGGGACAGCGAAGAGGAGAAGGACTTTGCACGCAAGATATTCCGTGCTGCCATCCTGAACGCCGACGAGTATCAGCGCGCCATGAGCGAGGCTTCGCGCAACTGGGACTTCTCACGACTGGCATTCATGGATATCATCCTGATGCAGATTGCCATCGCTGAGATGATGACACTACCGAACATCCCCATCAGCGTAACCATCAACGAGTATGTTGAGATCGCTAAGTTCTACTCTACCCCAAAGAGTGCCGGCTACATCAACGGTATGCTTGATGCCATCGCTCGCAATCTGGTTGAGAGCGGACGCCTGGCTAAGTTCATCGAACCTAAAAAAGACAAGAAAGATTATAAACCCAAAAAACAATTAACTCAGAAAAATGACTAGTATCGTATTGGCTGCACAGGCAGCACAGGGAGGCGGAATGAGTATGATTATCATGATGGTAGCTATCTTTGCCATTATGTGGTTCTTCATGATTCGTCCGCAGCAGAAGAAGCAGAAGGAAATCCAGAAGTTCCAGAACGAGCTTACTGAGGGTACCGAGGTTGTAACAGGCGGTGGTATCCACGGCACAGTAAAGAGCGTAGATCTGGCTAAGAACACCGTTGACGTGAAGATTGCACGCGACGTGGTGGTTACTGTCGAGAAGACTTCTGTTTACAAAGACATGGCGAGCACCATTCAGAAATAAGTAAATGAAGATACCGGGAATACTGCGAATCATCAAAAAATTCCTTTTTAGCCGAGCTAATAAGGAGTTCGTGGTATTCATTTTCTTTTTGGCGCTATCAGGCATCTTCTGGCTGTTCACTACGCTCAACCAGGTCTACGAGTACGAGTTCAACATCCCCGTTTCGGTGGTTGGCGTGCCTAAGAACGCCGTGCTTACCAGCGAGGAGACCGACACGGTACGCATGACCATACGCGACAAAGGTATCACCCTTCTTACTTATATGTATGGCGACATACTGAAGAAGGTGAACGTTAGCTTTAAGAACTACTCGAAGAGCAACGGCACGGGTGTTATCACAGCATCCGAGCTGCAGAAGCTGGTTTACCAGCAACTGGCTAACGGTTCGCGCATAACAAGCGTTAAACCCGACAAGCTGGAGTTCTACTACAACTACGGTGCCAAGAAAAAGGTGCCTGTACGCTGGAGCGGGCGCGTGATTCCTGAAGAGATGTTCTTCATCTCGCGCGTGGCTTATCAGCCCGACAGCATCACCATCTACGCATCGCACGAGAAGCTCGACAGTATCAACGTGGTTTACACCGAGCAGTTGAACTACGCCAACTTCCGCGACACGCTTACAGCCGACTGCGAGCTGGATAAGATTAAAGGCGTGAAGATGGTACCCGACCACACAAAGGTGACGTTCTTTACCGATGTACTTACCGAGGAACAGATAGAGGGTGTACCCATCAAGGCTGTCAACATGCCTGTTGGTAAGCATCTCCGCACATTCCCCGCCAAAATCAACATCAGCTTCGTTACAGGTGTCAGCGTGTATCGTAATCTCAAACCTACCGACTTTGTGGTCATAGCCGATTACAACGAGATTATCAATCACCCCACCGAGAAGTGCCACATCTATCTTAAGAGTGTGCCTCGCGGCATTTCAAGAGCACGACTTGAGATAAGCATGGTCGACTATCTGATAGAAGACGTAGAATGAAGATAGGATTAACAGGCGGCATAGGCAGCGGTAAGAGCTACGTATGCAGATACTTACGGCAGCACGGCATCGAGGTATTCGACTGCGACACGGCAGCCAAGCAGCTTATGCGCACCTCGCCTACCCTGCGCCAGCAACTCACCGAGCTGATTGGTCCTAAGACGTATACCGACGAGGGACTGCTGAACAAGGCTGTGGTGGCGCAGTTCCTGCTCGCGTCGCCAGCCAATGCCGAGGCCATCGACACCATTGTGCACCCTGCAGTGTTCGACGCTTTCATCGAGAGCGGACTCGCCTGGATGGAGAGTGCCATACTCTACGAGTCGGGGGCCTACAAGCTGGTAGACAAGGTGGTGGCTGTAGTAGCACCTACAGAGGTTCGCATCCGGCGCGTGATGCAGCGCGACAACATCAGCCGCGAAAAAGCGCTCGACTGGATGAACCGCCAGATGAATCAAGACGAGGTGGCCCGCAAAGCCGACTTCGTGGTGATAAACGATGGCGAGAAAGATATAGAAAATCAAATAATTAAAATATTAGAACAATGCAACAAACAGTTTTAGCTATTGCCGGTAAGCCAGGACTTTACAAGCTGGTTACCCGCGGAAATAACAATCTGATAGTAGAGGCTCTCGATGCTACTCATCGTCGTATGCCAGCCTTTGCTACCGATCGTATCACATCACTTGGCGACATCGCTATGTATACCGAGACCGATGATGTGCCCCTGACAGATGTTCTCGAGAATCTGAAGAACCTCGAGGGTGGTAAGAAGGCCAGCATCAACGAGAAGAAGGCTTCGTCGGCCGAGCTGCGCGAGTACTTCTCAAAGGTACTGCCTGAGTGGGATCAGGATCGCGTGAAGGACAGCCACATCAAGAAGCTCATCACCTGGTATAACATCCTCATCGAGGCCGGCATCACCGACTTCAAAGACGCCGAGCCCAAAACCGAGAGCGCCGAATAGTTTTTTGGGCACGGATTACACGGATTAACACGGATTAATTATTTTTTAAAAAAAAGGCACGGCTTCGTAATAAAAGCCGTGTCTTTAATTTATTAAAGCCGCGTAAATCCGTGCCTAAAACAATCCGTGTAATCCGTGCCTAAATCTTCTTTGCTTCGAAGGTTTGTTTGATGTTCTGTTCGCGGTGCTCTACGCGGACTTCGATACCAAACTTTTCGTGGATATGCTCGGCCAGATGCTGCGCTGAATAAACCGAGCGGTGCTGACCGCCAGTACATCCGAACGAGAACATCAGCGACGTGAATCCACGCTGTATATAACGACGCACATGGTTGTCGGCCAACTTGTATACCGAATCCAGGAACGTCAGTATCTCACCATCATCCTCCAGGAATCGTATCACCGGCTCATCCAGTCCGGTCAACTTCTTATACGGCTCGTATCGGCCGGGGTTGTGCGTGCTTCGGCAGTCGAACACATAACCACCGCCATTGCCGCTCTCGTCCTCAGGTATACCGTTGCGATACGAGAAACTATACACCTTCACCACCAGCGGGCCCTGTGCATCGTATTTAGAGAACGTAGCCGGTCCGTCTTGCGGGTGAGCCTTATAAGGATTCAAATCGGTAGTCTTATAACCATCGGCACGACTTGCCACCGCCTCTATCTGCTGGAACTGTGGCAGCTCCGTAAGCTGGCGCAGGATATCCATCAGATACGGATAGTGGAACTGTGTAGACGATGCCAGCAGCTCTCTCAGATTCTGTATGGCTGGCGGTATCGACTCGATAAAGTGTTTCTTCTGCTCAAAATAGCCACGGAATCCGTAGGCCCCCAGCACCTGCAGCGTGCGGAACAGCACAAACAGCGACAGGCGGTTTACAAAGTGGCGCACCGTAGGCACCTCGATGTAATCCTTCAGCGAGTTGTAGTATTCGTACACCAGCTCACGGCGCAGCTTGTGCGGATATTTGGCCGAGGCCTGCCAGAGAAACGATGCCAGGTCGTAGTAGTACGGACCCTTTCGGCCGCCCTGATAATCGATAAACCAGGGATTGCCATCGTGGTCGAGCATCACGTTGCGCGCCTGGAAGTCGCGATACAGGAATGAGTCGCCTTGCTCCGCTGTCAGATCCTTAGCCAGCAAGCGGAAGTCGGCCTCCAGTTTCAGCTCGTGGAAGTCAATCTCCGTAGCCTTCAGAAAACAGTACTTAAAGTAGTTCAGGTCGAACAGCACGCTGTCAACATCAAACTCAGCTTGCGGATAGCAGTTCGAGAAGTCAAGTCCGCGCGCACCGTTCATCTGCATGTTCGGCAACTCACGTATGGTGCGCTTCAGCAGCTCCTGCTCCTTCAGCGTGTATCGTCCGCCCGCCTCGCGTCCGCCGCGAATCGCATCAAACAGCGACATGCTGCCAAGGTCGGTCTGCAAGTATCGCAACTGATCGTCGCTGGCCGCCAGAATCTTTGGCACCGGCAGTTTCAGACTGGTGAAATGCTTGGTGAGATAGATAAACGCGTGGTCTTCATCGCGACTGGTACCTATCGCACCCACCACCGATTGTCCGTTCTTGTCGGTCAGTCGGTAATACGAGCGGTTGCTTCCTCCTCCCGGAATCTGCTGAACATTAGCCGGTTCAGCCCCATTCCATTGCTTATATAATTCTAAAAGTTTCTCCATATTGCCGACAAAGGTACGAAAAAAAAATCGCAACGAGCGTAACCCGTTACTATTTTTTCACTTTTTCACATTCCTCCCCTTCCATTGTCATTCCGAGCGCCCCCCTTCCATTGTCATTCCGAGCGTCCCCCTCTTGTCATTCCGAGCGTAGTCGAGGAATCTCTGCGGCTTGCCGCTTGCGCCATAGGCGCATATTATGAGATGTCTCCACGCGCTAACGCTTGGTCGACATGACAAAGGGAGGGAGAATCGTTCGGTCGAGATGACAGGAAGGAAGGAGGAAGGTTTGGTCGACATGACAAAGGGAGGGAGAATCACTTGGTCGACATGACAAAAAAAAGGCAAAATTGCTTGGCGGTTTCAAATATTATTATTACCTTTGCACTACTTAAAAACTTAAAAAACTCTTAATATGACAGAATTCTACATAAGCCGTTGGAAAGCTATCACAAAAGCCTTGGTATTATCCATAGGCACTTTGTTCTTTTGG
>ONAK01000043.1 GCA_900315765.1 uncultured Prevotella sp.
GAAGTTAAGCCCACCTGCGCCGATGGTACTGCAATGCAATGCGGGAGAGTAGGAAGCCGCCGTCTTTTTTAAAGAAAAGCCTCGAGGATACAATATCCCTGGGGCTTTTTCGTTTTTAGGGCTGTAAGTCAGTTCTCACTGATTACCGTTGGGGTTTCGTGGTGGTGACCTACTATGTAGAATACCTTATTGGTTTTATAACGATACAAACCTGATAGTGTAGTGGCTATAAGTTCGTATCTCTTGCCCAACTCTAACTGGTCGAGTGTTAATAGGTCGTTATAATTCTTGGATTCCAGAGGTTTGAACTCGTAGAACACGCTGTCTGGAATCAGTACCGTCTGTGGATCGTCGATATTCAGCGGCATGGTGAACGAGCCAATGGCTGAATTGATGCCTGCAAAGATGTAGTGCACATCGCGACCGCAGTAGGTTCGTAACAGCTCGAAACTGGTAGTAAGGCAGCAAACATCGTAAATCATCATAACATGCAGGTCTGGCCATAGGTTGGTAACGAGTTGTGTACCTATATGGTGTCTCTCCATCACCTCGCGTATGGTGTTTGCCCTCATAGCATCGGCTGTTACATAAGTATTGCCTTGTTCTATCTCGTTGGCAAGTCTTGGCCAGTGCTTCTCTATATACCGTAGCAGGTTAATCATGTCGGTGTAATGGTCGCATATAGCAAGTGATAATTTTTTCTGACTGAGTGCATATAGTGCCTGGATATACAGGATGTCGTTCTGGCCTACGTAGTTTGCCACGTCAATAGGTATCACGTACACCTTACTGTTGTCGAAATCGCGCTTGGTGAGTTGTCGGCCCAGCAGATTTCCCACATGCACTCCTGATGGCAGAGTATCAATGCAATTATCTACCAGATTCAGCGTCATGCCGCCAGTAATCAGTCCCTCGTTACCGGCGATATAGAATGCAGCGCAGAAGTTGTAATCATAGAATGTCTGTACGCCCCATCGCGACAGGGGCAGTTTCTTATACCCTTCATAGGGTGAGAGATGTTCGGTGAGATAGGCCGTGAGCACGTTTCGTTCACCATTCGATATACGTTCGATGTATTCCGGATAGTCATCATAGCACGAAATAGGTACGCGCATTCTGAAGTCGGCGATATTGTGTATACGGTCGAAGCCATGCTTACGTCCGAATGTGGTGTTCACATTCTCGCGTGCTATTCTCAATACCAGTTCCTCCTGGTATCCCATCGGGTCGTAGCTGATTTCGTCCAAACGGTTCCTCACTATCTGTCCATCGGTCCATCTTGCTTCGTTAACGATTTTGATTGTTCTTTCGTCCATTATTTAGTAGTTATATTCTGTTTTCTTTTACCAGTTGTGGGTTCGCTTGCTCCAGTTGGTATGATTCCATTGTACCTTTGCCCATGAAGGTAAGAACGGCTTTTTCTGTTGATATGTCAAGAGAGCACTGTGCACCTACTATCAGTGGGATACAGCTGTTACTACCAACGGGGAAACCACAGCAGATAGGAATATTGTAGCTACGCAGGTTCTCTATCAGCATTTGCTCGGCACTGCCATATTGCAGGTCGTATTTGATGGAGCTGAATGTGCCTATGATGATACCTTTGATCCTGTCGAAACTGTTCTGCAGTGTGATGGTATAGAACATGCGGTCGATGTTGTGGAGCGACTCTTCAACCTCTTCTATAAATAGAATGATGTCTTGCTTAGGCGATATCTGGAATTTGGTTCCTGATATCACCGAGTAGCATGAAAGGTTGCCACCAACAAGTATGCCTTCGGCATGACCGTTGAGGTTATAACGGCTACCTGGAAGAACATACTGTGGCAGCGTACCGAACAGTATGCTGCGTAAATAGGTGGTTGCTGGCTCCTGGCAACCTGCTATCTGGAAAGCCATGGGACCATGTATGCTCATAATACCGGTAGCGCCTACTGCATAGAGCAGCATGGTGATATCGCCATGACCTATTAACCATTTGGGGTGTTGGCGGAAAGTGTCGAGCGCAACACGGTTAAGCAGATGAATAGAACCATAGCCACCCCGTGAGCAGATGATAGCCTTGATACTGTCGTCTTCGAGCGCCCATATCAAGTCGGCGGCGCGCTCATCGGCTGTTCCGGCATAGGCATTTACATTAAGGTTATTAGTATGAGGACCTATTACTGGCTGTAGTCCCCAACTTTTAATGGTTTCAGCTGCCTGTTGGATGGCTTCTTGAGGCACCCAGTATGCAGGAGATATAAGTGCTACCTTATCTCTGGCTTTCAAGTATGAGGGCTGAACAATCTTTCTGATCATATTACCACTAACAAACTATTGTTATACTTATTCATTTTTAGCACATGATGGTCTTTTGTTATGTGACGGTATCGTAATCTGTCAACCTGATCATCAATAATTCTCAGTATACCGTCTATGATTGCCTTGCCGTGATGAGAAATGGTTATTATTATTTCTTGTGGACTGCAATTAACTGAAAGTTTGTAATCTCGATTTTTGATTTCTGAAACAATAATCTCTAGCAAGACTGTAAACAACTGAAGCGAGCGGGCATCAGTTTGGTTTTTAAGAGTTCTACATAGGAAATCTCTGAAATCTTCGTTATTAGTCTGTATATATTCCATGTTATTATGATTAGATTGTTTTGTAATGCAAATATAGCATGGAATCTTCAAATTAACAAGAAAAGTAATGCACGCATTTGGTCTTGGACCCAAATGCGTGCATAGCTGTATGTAAAAAACTAAAGTTTTTCCTTATATTCGGTAGGTGTTATCCCATATTTGCGTTTGAATAGCTCGCGAAAGTTGGGAGCTGTGAGACCAACTTTTTTAGCAATAACGGCAATAGGTGTTTGGGGGCTTTTGTTAATCAGCTTAACAGCTTCTTCCAATCGAATGGAATTGATGTATTGTGGGAACGACATGCCATCGGCATAGGTGTTAAGCAAATCGTTCAAATGGTGACGCCCGATGCCGAAACGTTTCATAACGTCCTCGCGCATCAGGTTTAAAGCTGCATATAGCTGCTCATTACGGATGGTAGTCTCTATTGACTCAAAAAGTTTTTTGCACATATGGGTTTATGCCAAATACGGTGCAAAGATAGATAAAAAGTAGTGTTTTTGAAAGAAAATGTATGCACGCATTTGGTATGTGGCCCAAATACGTGCATCGAAAACGGGATTTTACCCAAAAACTTACATATTCTGGCGGTATTCTTGCGGCGTCATTCCGTATTTTTGCTTAAATTGTTCGCGGAAGTTTGAGGGCGAGAAACCTACTGCTTTTGCTATGGCTGCGATGGTAAGATTTGGTTCGTTGTGCAGCATACGGAGTGATTCCTCAAGTCGGATGGCATTGATATACTGTGGAAACGACAGACCGCCAGAGTAATGTGTTAGCATGTCATTAAGCGTATGACGATTGATGCCAAAGCGATTGCATATATCCTGTCGTTGGAGATTTACTTCCTTATATAGATGTTCGGAACGTATGGCTTGATCGATATTGGCAAACTCATCTGAATTTGTTTTAGATGCTTCTGGTGTCTTTTTCTCGTTGATCATGCGGACCAAGGCGCGGTTTTTGGCAGAGATGATGCGTTTCTGACGGAAGAAGTAGGCGGCAAAGGCTGTTGCCAACAAGGCGATGATGGTTACGGCGATACTCATGATGTGGGAGCGCTGGGCCTCGGCTTGTTTCTCTTGTATCTCCATCTGTTGCTCCTGGGCATGGTAGCGTGCTGCGTAATCGTGTGCCTCACTTCGATGCAGGCTATCGCTAAGAGCCTTCGATAGTTTGGCATAGCGCATGTGGTAGTCTAGAGCTTCGGCCGTGTAGCCCTTGGCGCGTAATGCAATGGCACGGGCGCGAAGTACCTGTGCATAATCGTCGTTGATGGTGTCGGCTGCCATACGACGCTCCATCTCGTCATAGGTGGCAATGGCATCATCGTACATGCCAAGTTCTATCTGTGTAGGGGCAATGAAACGGCGGGCTGAGAACGACTTGCTGTAGGTGGTGCCATTGAAAAGAACCAAGTACTTTCTGGCTTCTTCGAGAGAATCGAGTTTGGCGTAGGCCTGAGCAATGAATACCCACGTCTGTGCACGACTGAAGTCGAGATAACGGTCGCGGTCGTTAGGATTGTCACTCCAAGAGAGACGGTAGCTGTCTTCGGCATAGTCCTTGGCGTGCTGCTCGTAGTGTGTCAATCGGTCGAGTGAACGTTGAGCCAGAGGGATAACCTCGGTAAAGCGGCTTAGATCGTTGAGGGCATTGATCTTACGTTTTACTGCCACGATAAAGGCATCCATGCGATCGATGCTTCCTGGCTCATCAAGATGAGTGATAGCCTCGTCGAGTTTGTCAAGACCTTTGTCAACTTGTCCGAGGTGAGTATATATCAAACCAATGTCGGCCTCGGTGCGCCAGCGTTCGGTTTCCTCGCCTTGCTGATGGCAGAGATTGGCCTTCTGTGTGGCCCAATGCAGATACTGCTCGTAATCCAAACGGGCACGACTGCTGGCGATGAGCATATCGAGAATATTCTCCTGCTCAGTAGGCTGGCTTAGTACTGAGTCGTGGTTGAGTAGCTGCTTACAGATGGCGATGGCTGAATCCTGACGCTGCTCCATGAGCGATTTGCTGAAGATTTTGGCGCGGATGACTTGAGCTCGATAATCGCTGATGTTGCCAAGAAGCAATGCCGAATCGAGCAGAGTGAGCGCACGTTCGGGATTGGTGGCATAAGTTACCAAAATGGTGTCTTGCTGATAGGGGGTGTTTCCCAGATGTGGCAGTTGTCTAACTAATTTGCCATCGCCGCAGCTATAGAGTATAGCTGCTATACCTATTATAATAATATAGAGGTGTTGTTTCATTAGCGTAATATTTTGGTGCAAATATAAGAAAAAAAATGGAATAGATAGAAAAAAGTGATGCACTAATTTGGGATACCTTGCAACATCTCTGCCTAGAGAATTCTTGGCGAAGATAAGTTGCTTCTCGAAAAGACAAAGAAAAACGAGTTTTCCTTTGGTATTTCACTCGATTTGCACTATCTTTGCAGTGATGAATCTGGTTAGACGCTGGGGAGTATGGATTAGGCGGGTGCATCGGTGCCGGGGGTTTGGTATACAGTCGCCTACTGATTATTCGTTTGTACGCTATGTGATAAACGAACACTGGCCGTATTATGCCTATGATCAATTAAATGGGGATGATTGGCTTACCAGCAAGTTAGGGCGTCTTTATTTCCGCTTGGCAAATTGGCGACAGCCATCGACGATGATTCAAGATGAATATCAACGCTACTGGCAGGCAGGATGTATTGAAACCAATTTCGTACCTATTATAAATAAGGTGGAGCTGGCCAGAGTTCTGGTTGAGGACTATGATGGATGGGAGGCTTTACTATCTAAATGCGATCAGAAATCCGTGATTGTGGTTGAGGGTATCTGGCGTGATTGGGAGCGTTGGCATAAGTTAGAGGCTGATGAAAAAACTGGTGTTACTTTTGATCTTTATTATTGTGGCATTGTATTCTTTGATAAAAACCGATTTAAACAAAACTATATTATTAATTTCTAACCGATTGATTTATGAAGATAACTAAAGTCTATACTCGAGGTGGCGATATGGGTAAAACATCACTCGTTGGCGGTCAGAGAGTTTCTAAGGCAAGTGAACGCCTTGAGGCATATGGTACTGTAGATGAATTGAGCAGTCATTTGGGCTTGTTGGCATCGCAGTTGCCTGATGGTGATGACAAGGCGGTGATTATCCGCATACAGAATTGCTTATTTAATGTGTGTACCAACTTAGCTACCGATCAGGAACAAACAACTCTTTCCCCCTCGGCTTATCTGCCAGATGGTGAGATAGAGTTTGTTGAGCAGAAGATTGATGAAATAATGAAGTTGCTGCCCGAAAAACAAGGTTTTGTTTTGCCTGGAGGTACCAAGGAGGCTTCTCAGGCACATGTTTGCCGTACAGTATGTCGTAGAGCAGAACGTCGTATCGTAGCCTTGTCAGAAGTGGCTGTAATTAGCCCTGAAGTATTGCAATATGTGAATAGATTGAGTGATTATTTGTTTGTTTTTGCAAAAAAAATAAATTTTAACGCTCATCATAGTGAAATTATATGGCAAAATGTTGGTAGATAGGAAATAAATGATTACTTTTGCGGCCGAATTAAAATAATGAATCAGTTAAACTAACAACTTGTATTATGTATTGGACACTAGAATTAGCATCAAAACTTGAAGATGCGCCTTGGCCAGCAACTAAGGACGAACTAATAGATTACGCTATCCGTTCAGGAGCTCCTCTCGAAGTATTGGAGAACCTTCAAGAGATAGAAGATGAGGGTGAGGTATACGAGAGTATTGAGGATATCTGGCCCGACTATCCTACAAAGGAAGATTTCCTATTCAACGAGGATGAATACTAAGCGGCATTCTGCTGTAAGTAATTGAAAATTAATGAGGTGCAATAATACTGATCTTTGTGCACCTCATTTTTTTGTGCACCTAATTATTTGAATATGGTAAGGCAATAACGATATTAACTAACTATGGATGTTACTTTCATGGTTCAAAATAGCAATCTGCTCTTTTAGCGCCCTTACACTATGGCGGGTTTCAATAGCTTCCAATATTGTCATTGTTACAACATATTTTCCAGTGCCTCAACAGCCTTGGTGATGTCCTCTTGAAACCGTTTGTGGTCTCTCAGAAAGTCTGCCCTGCCACCAGAAATGATATCAAGTAGTTCCTGGCTCATTTCATCTGCATACGTGGCAATGGCAATCTCAATGTCATCTTTCTGCCAGTCAAGCGTCGAATGAACATAGATCCTCTGCTTCTGATGCAAGAAACAGTAGGCTGTCTCTATACAATCTTTCGTTATCATTTTTTTTCTTGTTAAATCCAATCGGATGGAACTGTTTCTGTTTGTTGCTGTATACGAATCCGTGTAGGTAGCTCTTAATATCAGTCCATCAGTTATTATTTCTTTTTATTCGTAGACATATACTAGCCCGTACTTCTCATGCAGCTTCCGAAGAGAGCCGTCGGACTTCATCTGACAGATGACGTTGTTCACCATCTGCAGGAGATCTTCCTGTCCCTTCCGCATGAGGATACCAATTTCACCATGAGTAAATGGAGCGTTCAATAGTGGGGCTGCTAGTCGGGTGTCAGCCTGCACATAATAAGGAGCCTCTGTGATTTCCGTTATCATCACGTCGGCTGCACCTTCGGCTATAAGTGTTGGTATTTCCTCGTTCTTCTGGTGAACGACTATGTTAGCGTGAGTCAGGTTCTCATTGGCAAACTTCTCATTCAGTCCACCGGGATTCACCATAACTGTCACTTCGGGCTTGTCGATGTCAGCTAATGTCTTGGCGAGGTCGAATATCTGAGGCTCTGTAAGTACATCGGCTGTCAATGTAGGCCATGAGGTCTTTTTGAACTCTATATTTACACCCAACCTTTTCGCAATCTCGTTGGCCACCTCAATACAGAAGCCCCAATAAGTTCCATCGGGTTCGCAGAATGATAATGGTCTGTAGTCACCAGTAGTACCAAAGAGGATAGTGCCTCGATCCAGAATCTCCGCAACCTTTCCATCAATGGGAATGTCTGTGCAGGTTGACAGGATGAAAATGGAGTATTGGCCGTTCTCCTTTCCGAACAGGAGCGCACCTTTCAGGTCATTCTCTGGGAATAGCTTTGTACTGTCGAAATAGTAAAGGCCATCTTCACTATTGTACCAACCGCCTACATATCCTTCATGCTGCAAGGCATGGCTCACAACCTTATCAAGCTGGTCACGCGAGTGGCTGTTTTGGGTTGCTGCATAACCGACGGCGATTCCCTCCGTCGGCTCAGTCATCGTGCGGATGTCAATAGTGAATCCGTCAGGGTGGGTCTGGCTGAAAGCCCAAACCTTATCAGAAATACCAGAAATATTTCTCTGCTCTGTAGCGTTATCCTCATTTGAAGAGCATGAAGCAAAGCTAGCCGTTCCGCAAATGGTCAGGACGGCTATGAGCAACCAAATTTTCAATCTTTCTCGTATCATATTAAAGAATAATCTCCATTGTCGTCTTTTGCACTTTCATCCCCAGGGTAATATTATTACAGCCTTTAGACTTTGCATAGTCACGGACGAACTCATATAATGCTGTTCCGACGTGCTGGTCACGAGCCTTTTCATTAACACAGATGTCATCAATATACAGTGTCTTGATGTTCTGGAGTAACTTGTCATCCTTAACTTCTGTAACCATACAGAAAGCATGTCCCAACACTTGACCGTCATCGAAGACGAAGATGGGTTTGCTCTCATCATCAAGGAGGGCTTCAAGTTCCTGTTCATTATACTTTGTTGTGTTGGGTTTGAACAAATCAGGGCGTATCACATGATGCACCATGTTTACTTGATGCAGCAACTCTATGATAGCCTGAATATCTTTCTTACCTGCTTTTCTTACCATTATATCTCATAATTACTATTAAAACACACTGCAAAGGTACTCATTTCCCCTTTATTATTCGTATCTTTGCAGCCAACATTACAATACTTTAAGAGAATTATGGCACATAATTGTGAAAACTGCAAATTTCGGGCGCACTACGACAAAAAGCCCAATGGGTTATTTCACCAGTCAGAGTGAAGAGAAGAAAGCTGAACTGAGGGCAAAGTATAACTTCCAGAAGTATTAGGAATGATACAAAACTACAAGGTCATCACTCTACGGCCATCTTTGGTTGTTTAATATGAGAATGTGCTGTGGAATGCAGATTTCCTCACTCATAGCAAAACTGGAAGATTGCAAGAGGATGGGAAAAACTACATCTTGTGTGGTCAGTCCCAATAACCCTGCGGCATCCAACGAGGACTACTTATTTGACTGCTTAATCGCTAAATAAAACTAAAACTTTAGGGAAGTGTGAGTTGTTCAGATGGAAAATGATTATTTTTGCAGCATAAAAACGTATTGATTGATAATAATAACGATATTATGGCATTATTCGATCAGATTAGCGAGGACATCAAGTCTGCGATGAAGGCTCGCGATAAGGTGCGTCTGGAGACGCTCCGCAACATTAAGAAAGTGTTCCTTGAGGCAAAGACTGCTCCTGGAGCCAACGACACATTGGCTGATGCTGATGCATTGAAGATTATCTCAAAACTGGCCAAGCAGGGCAAGGAAACGGCGATGACTTACACACAAGCAGGACGTCAGGACTTGGCTGATGCAGAGTTGGCACAGGTGGAAGTGCTTGAGAGTTATCTGCCGAAACAACTTTCCCAAGAGGAGATTGAGGCAGAGGTAAAGAAAATTATTGCTGAAGTGGGAGCCACAAGCATGAAGGAGATGGGAAAGGTAATGGGCACAGCCAGCAAGCAGTTGGCAGGAAAGGCTGATGGCCGAGTAATCTCTGAGATTGTGAAGAAACTCCTGGCATAAGCTTTGGCCCCATAATTAGTGGTACGATAATGGCACAAAGCGCCGCAACTCGTTGGTACTCAGCACGTGCTTCATCTTTCAACGAGTACGAGTATTAAGCGGTAGAAATTCTACTAAAGCTGATTTAATATCAGCGAGATAAACAATTTTTATTTGTTTGTCTCGCTGGTGTTTTATGTGCATAAATTGATATTTATCACTATCCATACAGGTCCACCATGATTATTCCACAGGTAAGCGATAATCAGCGAGAATACGAAAACGCAAAGCCCCTACCAAACGAGTGGTATTGCTGAGTTTTGTTGATAGTACGCTGGCTTCGCTCAATAGATTCCCTGATGATTTCCAGACTGCGCTCGGCAGTCATGTAATTCCTTCATATAGTTATAGTTGTTGTAGAAACTAAGCTTTTCAAGTACAATCATTAAGGTTGGTTGGGGAGGAACCTGAGGCTTGTAGGTACAGATGCACTTATTTATGATTGTTTGCCTATACTCAAACTATTGTGCGCCTATACCCAAACAATCGTTCGCCTATACTCAAATTGAAACGTATTTTCAGGGCTTAATGTGCCGAGTTAGCGTGATTTCTTAACCATTTTGGCGAATATAATTGTTATACATAACGATTAATAGCTACTATCTTAACTAGTTGATAATCAATGTATTTGTGTTTTTGCAAGTCGATAATCCATTATACAATCAGTATTTATTGAGGATTAATGGCTATAAGAGCGTAATTTTGCAGCGCAAATCAATCACGACTAACAATTAAACAATTTCTAAAATGAAGTACAAACAACTATCCAAATTCTGTCACTACTGGTTACCTGCCGGTTCTGTGATGTTTTGCAGTCTGACAATGCTGATGGCTGCTCCTTTGTTGCCCAAGGCTCCTGCAGCTATGGCACAAAGCGTACAGACAAATCAGGTGACTGGTCTTGTTACTGATAAGCAGAAGGAACCGCTTATTGGTGTAACCGTTACATTGGTAGGCACAGAAACGCGTGCTATTACCGATGCCGACGGTATGTTCCGTATCAATGTACCTGCTAAAAGTGGTACAACGCTCGAATTCAATTATATTGGATTTGCGAGCAAGCAGGTAAAGGTTAATGGGTCTCGCCTACTCAACGTGATGCTTGAGGAGGAGACTAATGAGTTTACCGAGGTGGTAGTTACTGGTTATACCAGTCAGAAGAAAGCATCTATCATTGGTGCTATCGAGACCATCCGTCCTTCTGAACTGCAGTTCGGTTCTACGCGTACCTTATCTAATAATCTGGCTGGTAAGCTGAGTGGTGTTATTGGTATCCAGCGCTCAGGTGAGCCTGGTTACGATGACTCTAACTTCTGGATTCGTGGTATCTCTACCTTCTCAGGCAGTAACAACCCGCTGATTCTGATTGATGGTGTAGAGCGCGACCTGAATAATGTGGATGTAGCTGAAATCGAGTCGTTCTCAGTGTTGAAGGATGCATCAGCTTCGGCTATGTATGGTGTACGTGGTGCTAATGGTGTGATTGTTATCACTACCAAGCGCGGTAAGCTTGGTGCGCCACAGGTGAGCTTCCATGTTGAGCACTCTATCAATCAGCCTACCAAATTACCCGAATTCTTGAATGCACCCGACTATATGACCTTGCTTAATGGCTTGGCTCAGCAGGATGGCGTGGCTCTGCCATTCACACAGCAGCAGATAGACCGTACCCGTTCTGGTTACGATCCCGATCTCTATCCTGATGTGAACTGGATTGACGCTATTACTAAAGACTATTCGTATGCTACACGTGGTAATTTAGATATCAGTGGTGGTTCCGACTTCCTGCGTTACTCGATTGTTACTTCTTACTTCAAGGAGACAGGTTTGTTGGAGCAGGATAAGAGCTTGGTGTTTGATAATGCAACCAACAACCAGCAGTACAACCTGCGCACCAATATCGATATGGACGTGACCAAGACAACCATGCTTCGTGTAAACATCGGTGGTTATCTGAACCGATTTAAGAAACAGCGTTGTAATACTGATGATGCTTTCGGTGAAGCTTTCCGTACCTTGCCATTTGTTCATCCGGCTCGCTATAGCGATGGTGCCATTCCTGTTATCTCGCACCGTGCTAACCCTTGGCGTACTGTTACTCAGCAGGGCTACGACTTCATTACGTCGAGCAAGATCCAGACATTGTTTAGTGTTGAGCAGGATCTTGGTATGATTATCCCTGGATTGAAGGCAAAGGGTTTGTTCAGTTTCGACCGCTGGAACAGCAGTAGTCGCAGTCGTACCGCTAAGCCTGCTACGGTGTTCCCTGCTACAGGCCGTGACGAGGAAGGCAACTTGATTTATTCGCAGTTCGAGGCTGGCGATGAGTCGCTGGGCGATGCTCAGGATAATAAATATGGTAACACCCGTGTTTATTTCGAGACCGACCTGATGTACAGCCATCGTTTTGGCAAGACTGATGTAGATGCTATGGTACTTTACAACCAGCAGGCCTACGATGATGGTAGTATTCAGGACTATCGTAAACAGGGTATCGCTGGTCGCTTGTCGGCCACCTATGACAACCGCTATGTGGCCGAATTCAACTTCGGTTACAACGGTTCTGAGAATTTTGCCAAAGGCAAGCGCTTTGGCTTCTTCCCCTCTGTGGCTGTAGGATGGCTGCTTAGCGAGGAGCCTTTTATGGAAAAGCTGAAACCAATCTTCCATAAGATTAAGTTCCGTGCCAGCATTGGTCAGGCTGGTGACGATAACATCGGTGGCCGCCGCTTTGCTTATCTTGGCACACTCCAGACCGATGCTGATGGTTATATCTGGGGAACCAATGGCCAGCGTAATTACAATCATGATAAAAAGGAGGATGGTCCTAAAGGTATCTCAGAAGGTGAGATTGGTGTTGACAACCTGACTTGGGAAACCGTGACGAAGAAAAACCTCGGTATCGAACTTGGTCTGTGGAATATGCTCGATTTGAATTTCGATATCTTCAGTGAGAAGCGTAAGAACATCTTCATGCAGCGTAGCATCATCCCTTCGAACACAGGTTTCGTAAAGGCTCCTTGGGCTAACTTCGGTCAGGTTTCAAACCACGGTTTAGAGGTTACCCTCAATTTCCACAAACAGTGGAACAAGGACCTGTTTACTTCGGCTTATGGTAACTTTACCTATGCCAAGAACCGTGTAGATGAGAAGGACGAACCAGATGCATTGAAGGGTACACACCGCTCTGCTACCGGACGCTCGATGAACGAGTTGTGGGGATTGATTGCCGAGCGCTTGTTCACTTACGACGACTTTAATACCGACGGAACCCTGAAGGAAGGAATTCCAACACAGGAAGGCGTAGGTGCAGCCGTGCTCCATCCTGGTGACATCAAATATATAGATGTGGATGGTGATGGTACTATCACTGAGGCTGATGAAGGCTACATTGGTGGAACAAAGGATCCACGTATTGTTTATGGTTTCGGTGGTGTTATCAGCTACAAGAATGTTGACTTCAACTTCTTCTTCCAGGGTACGGGCGATATGTACCGTGTGATTGGTAATGGTGACCGTCCTTTCTTCCTGCCTGGAGGTGGTACCACTACCGAAGGTAATGCCTATAGCTATAATCTTGAAGACCGCTGGACTGAGACCAATCAGAATCCTTATGCCTTCTGGCCCCGTCTCACCTATGGTCCTAATGTGAACAACTATCGTTCTTCAACCTGGTGGAAGAAGGATATGAGCTTCCTGCGCTGTAAGACCATCGAGGTGGGTTATACCTTCCCCAAGACGTGGCTGCAGAATTTCTACGTGAAGAGCTGTCGCGTTTTTGTTAGCGGCAATAATCTTTTCTGCCTCTCATCGTTCAAACTGTGGGATCCCGAGCTGGGCACCGATGATGGTTTGAAGTATCCAATGAACCGTTCTGTGATGTTCGGTATCGACATTAACTTTTAGTTTATAGTTTATCGTTATGAAGAAGAAACTTTTATATATTTTCTGTGCGCTTAGCGCCATGAGCGGCTCGTTAGTGTCGTGTTCCGATTATCTCGACAAGGAACCTGATACCGAGCTCACCACCGATATGGTGTTCGAAAACCGTGAAAAGGTCTATTCTTGGCTGGCCTATGTCTATAACATTATCCATAAGCCCGATAAGTGGGACTTGAAAACCGATGGTTATGAGGTCTTTGCCGACGATCTCACCCCTTCTAAACGTTGGCAGCAATGGGACTGGAGCAAGGTTATTCCAAAGATCTTCGGTCAGTGGACTATCAATTCAGAGTGGGATGCCAATTACTGGGAAATGATGCCACGTTATATCCGTCACGGCTATATCTTCAATAATATGATAAAGGCAATGCCCGACCACGATCTGCCACAGTCGGAGGTAGATAATATGAAGAACGAGGTGAAATTCCTTACTGCCTATGGTTGGTGGCAGTTGGCCGAGAATCATGGTGGTATCCCCTTCAAGCCTGATTACATTGCGCCTACCGATTTCAATCTTGGAGATTTGATGTTGGGTCAGGCAAAATTCGACGATGTGGTAGACTATTGCGATAAGCAGATGCTGGAGGCAGCAATGGCCTTGCCTGCTGTTTACGAAGACCCATCAAAATACGGACGTATCACCCGCATTATGGCGCTCACCGTTCGCTCACGTATGCTGCTCTTTGCTGCCAGTCCGTTGGTAAATGGTAACCCTTGGTACACCGACTATAAGAACAATGAGGGCGAACAGATTTTCAATCCTACTTATGACCCTCAGAAATGGGTACGTGCCGTTGATGCTCTAAAACTTTGTATCGACGAAGCAGAGAAAGCCGGTTATGCTCTCTATACCGAACAAGGTCCTAATGGCGAAATTGACCCCTTCATGAGTACTTACAACGTTCACATCAAGCGCTGGAGCGAGGGTAACCACGAAATCACCTTCCCTATGACCAAGGATGATAACAGCTATCGTAATTTCTTCCTGGTTAAGGTAAGTGTGCGTGAGTATGGTGGCGGTAATGGCCTGGGTGTTTATCAGGGATTGGTAGATGCTTTCTTTACCAAGAACGGTCTGCCCATCAGCGATCCTAATTCAGGTTATGTAGAAGAAGGCATGTCGACAACTATTGACGATCGTTCTGATATTACTAGCTGGGAGTATGGTACCGGCAAGCCTGGTCTGGTTACCGATCGTGGCACCTATAATATGTATTGCAACCGTGAACCACGTTTCTACAATGCCGTTTCGTTCCATGGCGCATGGCTGGCTGTAGGAAATCGTAAGTACGACTTCCTGTATAATGGTCGCGACAATATTCAGTCGTCATCACCACATGATGCACCACAGAATGGTTATCTGGCACGTAAAGGTCTGAATGTACTCGACAATAATCTGACAGGTGCCGTTACCCCACGTCAGGGCTTTATCTATCGTCTGGCCTTCACCTATCTCGACTATGCCGAGGCTGTGAACGAGTGTTACGACAACAGCGCTTCGCGCCAGGAAGCTCTGAAGTATCTGAATCGTATCCGTGAGCGTGCCGGCGTACGCCAGTACACCACTGAAAGCGTGAGTCCGATGGATGAAAACTTCATCCATGTAGATGACACTCAGACCGAGTTGCGCCGCGTGATTCGTGCAGAGCGCCGTGTAGAGCTGTGTTGCGAGAACAATCGTTGGTACGACATCCGCCGATGGAAAGAGGCTGAGAACTTGCCAGAGATGTGTGGCGACGACTACGGCATGAACTTCCAAGGCAGTACTCCTGAGGAATTCTTCAAACGCACCGTTTTCCAGACTCGTATCTGGAAACGCCAGTACTATTGGATGCCTATCTTCATCAAAGAGTATGAGAAGAATCCTAACCTGACTGAGGCACCATTCTGGTTAAATAAATAAGGTAATAAGTTATAAATGAATATAATTATGAAGAAATATGCAATGATATTCAGTGCGCTTTGCACAGGCTTGCTGTTTACATCGTGCAACAAGGATCCAGAATATTTCACGCTGGAGGATAATCCTGATGAGATGCACGTGAAAAGCTCGGTAGAGGAGATTACACTCAACAAGGGCATGGCCGATCAGACTGCTGTTACCTTTACCTGGGATGCAGCCACGAGTGCCGACCCAGCAACCGAGGGCATCAGCTATAAGTTGTGTCTTTATCCTACAGGTCAGAAAGACAGTCATTCGGAATATAAAGAGCTTGGCACCAATCTTTCTTATTCTCTGACTCACGACGAGCTGAACACCATGCTGAGTCAGTGGGCACTGCCTGGGCAGGCGGTCAAAGTAACTGCTCAGCTGTTGGGAGTATTCAAGAACGAACAGCACTATATCAAACCCGAGGTATCTATAGTGGAATTCACTGCTACTGGCTACGAAAAGTACTCACCCTATCTCTACATGCAGATAACAACCGATGATGGTAAGCAGCTCACTCAGCGTCTGGATCAGCGCCAGTTGGGTACCGGCATCTATGAGGCCACGCTGAACATGACTGCTTGTAAGTTCCATTTCACTACCACTCCTGAGGCTTATCCTGCCTATGGTATGGCCGAAGGTGAGCAGTTGGAATACTATACTGACGGCGAAGTGCGCGATTTCCGTTTCGATGGAGAAGGCAAGCGTACGGTTATTGTTGATACCAACGTAGGTTTCAACGACTGTCGAATTCTCGACATCGTTCAGTTGCCTACACCTGGAGTAATCTGGATCTGTGGTAACGGTTGTTCGGTAGGATGGAATACCAATACCTCTAACGGACGTTTTGAAATGGTAGGCAGTGCTCGTGAGCCATACTACTATGCCTGGACTGGTGACTTTAATGCCGGTGGTGAGTTCAAGATTGGTGTTGGTAATGGTTGGGGCGATCCCTTCTTCTTCGCACCCGACTATAATGCCGACCCTGTATCTGATCACCGCTTGTCAACCTATCGCTATCAAGACGATGGTGGCGACGTGAAGTGGGTGCCCTCAGTAAGCGGACGCTATACGCTTACACTCTGTTTGCTTGCCACAGATATGTGGACCAAGTTTGAACCTGCAGATTAATTTATATTTTACTAAGCTTTAGGCACTTAGTGACTTGTTATGAGTCATTAAGTGCCTATTGATATATAGTGACGTTAATAATTGTTATAATTTGAATTGACTTGGTGCTTGATTTGTTTTTTCTCACTACCTTTGACTGCAATTAACGAAAGTAATAACTAAATGAATTTACATAAATACATTTTGGCTCTCCTGATGGTATGGACTGTTATCCCTGCAAATGCAGAGCTCGACAAGAACACTGTCAGTTGGTTGGATAAACTCGATGCTAGTCTGGCCAAGCGTAGCTATTTTGAAAAACAGCGTATAGACCGGATTGAAGGTTTGAAAAAAGACCTAAAGAAAGCTACGACCGATGATCAGAGATATGGGCTGATGTACTCGTTATATAATGAATACAAGAGCTATCGTTATGACTCGGCAAGGCATTATTCATATGCATGTCTTGATTTGGCCACTCGTCAGCATAAAAGTCAAAACATTGCCCAGTCAAAATTAGCTATTGCATTTTCTCTAATCTCAGCAGGTATTCTTAGAGAGGCTAATGATGTAATTGCGACTATTAATAAGGACAGCCTAAATGGCAGATTGTTGGTTGACTATTACGAAGTAAATAGTCAGCTATGGCGCAGCATGGCCGACTATGTGAAAGAAGATCCTTTCTATTCGAAGTATATTGCTTGGAGTAACGCTTATTTAGACTCTGTGAAACAGGTTGTAACGCCAAATTCGTGCATGTGGTGGTCGGTAACAGGTTCTCGCCAGATGCGTGACCATGAATATCAGAAGGCACTCGAATCATTTGATAATGTGCTAAAAGATTGTGGAGACGATCTCCATATGCGGGCCAAAACGATGGCAGAGATGGCATGGGCGCATATTGGACTGGAACATGAAGATAAGGCCATCGCCTATTTTGCACAATCGGCTATTGCAGATAATGAAACTGCAACTCGTGAGATAACTGCACTCTATCATTTGTCGAGTCTGATTTTTAAACAGGGAGAACATGAACGTGCCAGTTCATATGTACATCAAGCACTTGAAGATGTAAACTTCTATGGAACACGCTTAAGGAAGGTGGAGATAAACGATATTCTTCCTATCATCGAGCAAGACCGTTATGATGTTATGCGTGGACAGCGTAACTGGCTTTTTGTAGTGTCTGGCCTTTTTGTGTTCTTGTTGCTGGCATGTTTGTGGAGTTACAGGACGATACGAAGGAAAAATTATAAGTTAACAGAAGCGCGAGAGACCATTGCTGGTCAGTTAGAGCAATTGAAACGTAGTAATCTGCAACTGCAAGAAGATGATAAGATTAAGAATGCCTACATTGGCCGATCGTTCTATACCAATGCAGAGTTTATAGCAAAGCTGGAGAAGCTTTATATGACGATAGATCGTAAGATTGCGGCTCGTCAGTATGAAGATCTGCGCTCGATGATGAAACTGTCGACTCTGAACATGGAACGAGAAAATATGTATGAGGCTTTTGATCAGACATTTCTTAAATTATTCCCCAATTTTGTAGAGCGATATAATGCATTATTTGAGGAGAAAGACCGTAAGATGCCTGCAAATGATCATTCGCTGACGTCAGAAATGCGTATTTTCGCACTTATTCGACTTGGTATTAGTGATAGTGAGAAAATTGCAAAATTCCTAGACTACTCTGTTCATACGGTTAATACTTACAAGACAAGAATAAAAAACCGCTCGACAGTTGATAATGACCAGTTTGAAAGGCTTATTATGGAGATTTAGGCCATAATGACGTGAATATCGTCTTTATACAAATGTGAGTTCGGTTGATAGGTAAGTTTCTGATTTTTAGTGTTTTACTTACTTGATGGCATTTTGAACGTTATATTTTTGCTTGTTTTCTTCATTATATGTGGCATTAGTTGTATCTTTGTCCAAGAAAACTTGTAATAAATATAATTTGAAATGAAACGAATTCTAACTTTATTAATTGTTTTGCTTGGCCTGAATACAACATGGGCTGATAATTTGAATCCAATAGCTCATCCAGATGCCGTTGTTATATCGGGTAAAGCACGTTTTACTGTATTAACGCCCGAGATGATACGCATTCAGTATAGCGACAGTTCTTTGTTTGAAGATCGTGCCACGTTTGCAATTGTGAATCGTCGTTTACCGGTTCCTGATTATACAGCAGTAGAGAAAGATGGCTATCTTGAAATCAAGACTTCGGCCCTCACGCTTAAATATAAAATAGGTGGTGTGATTGATGGCCGCCATCCATCGGCAGAGGTCTTGAACATTTCTATGCTGCTTAACGGCCGTCGTGTGTTGTGGTATCCTGGTAAGGACGATGCACTGAATCTGAAGGGTACAACCCGCACACTCGACGGGCAGATTGGTGATAACAAACGTCAGGAATTGGAGAATGGTTTGCTTTCGAGAGCCGGATGGAGCATTATTGATGAGTCGCCGCTAACAAAACGTGGTGATGGCTCAACCACTTTTGCTTTTGATAAGCAGGTAGATGGTATTGATTGGGTGGCAAAACCTATCGACAAGCAGGCTATCGACTGGTATTTCCTTGGTTATGGTCATCAGTATAAGAAAGCCTTGGGTGATTATATAAAGGTGGCAGGTCGTCAACCAATGCCTCCGCTTTATGTGTTGGGCTATTGGTATAGTAAATATCAGCGCTATACCTCAGATGAGTTTATGGAGATAGTAAATGATGTGAAGCATTTCAACATTCCTATGGATGTGATGATATTCGATATGGATTGGCACACACAAGGATGGACAGGATGGACTTGGGATCGTACAGCTATTCCCGACCCAGAAGGATTGATAGATTGGATGCATCAGAATGGCTTGAAAGTATCACTGAATCTCCACCCTGCTGATGGTGTGGATGATGACGAGGACTTCTTTGAAGAGCTTCGTGTAGATATGGGATTGGACAAGCAGACAAAAGTTGTGCCTTGGAATCTTAGCGATGGGCGTTTCTATCACAACATGTTTAAAAACATTATTCGTGCTCGTGAACGTCAAGGGGTTGACTTCTGGTGGATCGACTGGCAGCAAAATCTTACCAGTAAATATGTAGACGGCTTGGGTGAGACATTCTGGTGTAATCACGTATTCTATAATGATATGCGTTTGAATCGTCCTGATCGTCGTCCACTGATCTTCCATCGTTGGGGCGGATTGGGTAGTCATCGCTATCCAATAGGATTCTCTGGCGACTCCTTTACTACTTATGGTACATTAGCTTGGCAGCCCTATTTTACAGCTACTGCATCGAATGTCGGTTTTGGCTATTGGGGACATGACTTAGGAGGGCACCAACAGACGGGCGGAAACGATCCTGAGATATATCTCCGTTGGATGCAGTTTGGAGTGTTCACTCCTGTATTCCGCACCCATGCTACCAATTGGGAAGGAATAGAACGTCGTATCTGGAAGTACGAAAACTTCCCATCTTTACTTGAGACCGTGAAGTTGCGCTATGCGCTGATGCCTTATATCTACACAGCAGCTCGTCAGGCTTATGATACTGGTGTCAGTTTGTGTCGTCCGCTGTACTATGAGTGGCCTGAAGTAAATAACGCCTATCTGTTTGAGGATGAGTATATGTTTGGTGATGATATCCTAGTTGCTCCAGTAGTTACTAAACCGGGGAGTGACGGTATGACTGCTCGTCGTATATGGTTGCCAGAGGGGCATTGGTTTGACGTATGCAGGAACAAAATCGTAAACGGTAATCGTATCTTCACTGATAGCTATGCAATGGAAGAGATTCCTTACTTCTATCGTGCTGGTAGTATTATTGTGAATAATCCACCTATGATGAATCTCAATACACGCCCTGACCGTTTGATTCTGAAGGTTGTACCTGGTAGTAATGGTAAAACCTCTCTTTATGAGGATGAGGGCGACACAGAAGGATATAAGCAGGGGGCTTATACTACAACTGAGATAAGTCATGAAGGAAACTCGTTGATTATTCATTCTCGAGTGGGTAAGTTCCCTGACATGCCAGAGTCGCGCTCGTATACCGTAGAGTTCCTGGCTGTTAATCGTCCAAATTCAGTTTCAATTGATGGACATCAGATAGACAAAGCAAATTGGAACTATCAGGATGAAAGCAGGGTGCTTACGATTGATATACCTCGCACATCGTGCAGCAAAGAAATAGTGGTAACATTTAAATAATACTAGCAGTATGAAAAGAATATATATGATAATAGTAGGACTGGTTGTAGGTCTAACCATGTCTGCCCAACAATACCAGGAACTATGGATAACAGGTTCTGCAGTTCCTGGTGGTGCCCAAAAGTTGACAAAAGTAAGTGATAACGACTTTAAGTATGCCGGACGATTATTGGTAGGCGAACTTCGTATCTCTACAACTAAGAAGGTGCGTAAGGGTTCTGTCTGCCTTGTGCCGAATCAGCTTGATGCCAATATCGTAAACAAAGGAATCGGATACACAGAGTCTTCAGATAACAAAAATGCTGCCTGGCAGGTTAGTGTGAGTGAAGATCGTTATCGTTTTCATATTGACACAGAAAAGAAACAATTGTGTGGCGAATTGTTTCAGCCATGGGGAGAATTATTTTTGGCTGGCGGTGCCACAGAAGTGGGCTGGAAGTCGGAAGGACATATGATATTGATGCAACAAAGTCTGGATAATCCTTATGTTTGGACCTGGGAGGGTGAACTGAAACGCCACCCTGAAGTAGAGGAACCTGCCAGCTTCAAGTTTCAAGGGCAGGACCGTTGGTATCCCAAAGCCATCCATCCTTATGCACAGGATACCGATGTCCTGAAAGATGCACGGTTCCGTACAGGTGGTAATGATACCAAGTGGACGTTATCGAGCGACGGACGTTATCGGATAAAGGTTGATTTGTTTCATGAAACAATTCAGGCCGAGTTGATAAAGTAATAGTAATGGAATAGGTTTTTTGTTAATTGTTAATAGGTATGTCTAAAAGACTAGGTTTTCTGCTGAGTAGTCTGGCCATTGCATCATCTGTGATGGCTCAGGCTGCTTTTATGACTTGTGATAGTGTCGCGGTATTCTATCCCTCTCACTATGATGCAAAACAGCATCAACCGTCTCCCATCTTTGAACGAGAGCCTGTAGCTGTAAATGCTTTAACTGCCAGTTGGCCGTTACGTGTGGATTTCAGCGAGAAAGACGGGCATCATATTGCAACAATTAATGTTCCAGATGAAGTTGATTTCTATGGAACTGGTGAAGTAACAGGCCCTCTGCGCCGTAATGGCCGAACAGTAGAATTGTGGAATGTTGATACACCGGCATATGGTGTGGATGGTGGTTCGCATCTCTATCAGAGTCATCCTTGGGTGATGGGCCTCCGAAGGGATGGTACTGCTTTTGGTATTATTGCTGATAACACATGGCGGCAGAAGATTACAACAAATGATCATAAGGTAATTTTTGATAGTGAAGGACCTGCTTTCAGGGTAATCATCATTGAACGTGATAGTCCAAGGGCATTGATGCAGGCATTGGTTAATCTTACTGGTTCAATGTCATTACCACCTCTTTGGGCACTTGGTTATCATCAGTGTCGTCATACTTACTATCCTGATGGGAAAGTGATGGAGATAGCCGACAATCTGCGTCAGCATCGTATTCCATCTGATGTTATTTGGATGGATATTGATTATATGGATGGTTATCGAATCTTTACTTTTGATCCTGATGGTTTCTCAAATCCCAATAGACTTAACGACTATTTGCATCAGAAAAACTTTAAAACGGTTTACATGATTGACCCTGGTGTAAAAGTAGAAAAAGGCTATTTCGTGGATGATCAAGGCACAGCTGGTGACTATTGGGTAAAAGACAGTAAAGGACAAGTATTTGAAGGTAATGTGTGGCCAGGAGCTTGTCACTTCCCAGACTTTACACGCCCCGAAGTACGTATGTGGTGGGCGACACTTTATAAGGACTTTATGGCGAAGGGCGTTGATGGAGTTTGGAACGATATGAACGAACCAGCTATCTTCGGTCAGCCAGAAAATACGATGCCTTATGATAATCTTCACTTAGGTGGTGATGGTGTATCTTCTGGCCCACATTTGCGTTTCCATAATGTGTATGGTCTGAATATGGTTCGTGCAAGCCGTCAGGGACTATTGTTGGCAAACCCGGGAAAGCGTCCTTTTATCTTGTCGCGCTCGAACTTTCTTGGTGGGCATCGCTATGCTGCCACTTGGACTGGCGACAATCTCTCGGCTCCAGAGCATATGGAACTTAGTATTCCAATGTCGTTAACGCTTGGCTTGAGTGGCCAGCCATTTAATGGACCTGATATTGGCGGATTCTGCGAAAACTCAAATGGTGAACTTGTGGCCCAATGGACTGCCGTTGGTGCATACTTTCCTTTTGTTCGTAATCACAATACAAAGGGAACTGTTTCTCAGGAACCTTGGGTTTTTACACCAGAAGTGTTGAATGCTTGCAGAACGGCGATTAATCGTCGTTATATGTTGATGCCCTATATTTATACTTGTTTTCGTGAAGCCAGCATCGATGGTATGCCTGTAATGCGTCCGCTGTTTATGGCAGATGCTAAAGATCTGAGCCTGCGTGGTGAAGATCGTGCCTTCTTGTTGGGAGGTGATTTGATGATACGTCCACAATGGGCAGCCGAGGTGGCTCTGCCAGATGGTGGTAGTTGGAAGAAACTTACACTTGAAGAAGGAACAGATAGATATCAAGCAGAATTACGACAGCGTCCAGGATCTATCATACCTCTTGCTAACCTAGCTCAGAGTACAGCTGAAATGCGAACTGATTCATTAACCTTGTTGGTATGTGTTGATAACAAGGGGTATGCTCATGGACTGTTATATGAAGACGATGGTGATGGCTTTAGCTATAAAAATGGGCAGTATCGGGTAACAGGAATAGAGGCTGTGAAGAAAAATAACCAACTTAGAGTTTCGCTTCGTCAAAAGGAAGGGAAAATGCAGTCCATACTCCGTAAACTTAGAATCGGTTATGTGTCTGGTGGTAAAGTAAAATACAGCTCTTGGCAAACTGGTGAAGAAATTGTAGTATCCATAAAATAATCCAAACAATATATGCAATGACTAAAAATATCTTATTATCAGTTTTTGTTGCGTTTCTTACTTCAAGTTTGAATGCACAATCAGAGAAAAAGGCTTATATGGTGGCCGATGCACATCTCGACACACAGTGGAACTGGGATGTGCAGACTACCATTCGTGAGTATGTTAAACATACCCTCGACCAGAACCTGATGCTGCTGAAGAAGTATCCTAATTACATTTTTAATTTCGAAGGCGCAGTCAAGTATAGTTGGATGAAAGAGTACTATCCGCTACAATATGCGGAGTTGAAACGCTATGTGGCTAATGGACGCTGGCATCTCACTGGTAGTAGTTGGGATGCAAATGAAACCATCGTCTGTTCGCCAGAGTCATGGTTGCGAAACATCCTATTGGGGCAAACGTTTTATCGTAAGGAGTTTAACACTGAGAGTACCGATGTGTTTCTACCCGATTGTTTCGGTTTTGGCTATACTCTGCCAACGCTCGCTGCTCATTGTGGCCTGATTGGTTTTTCATCGCAGAAGTTAGTGTGGCGTACCAACCCATTCTATGAGGGAGGCAAACGCTATCCTTATACTATTGGCTTATGGCAGGGTATCGATGGGAGTCGTATCATGATGGCTCATGGCTTTGGCTATTCTGAGCGCTATCGCGATGAAGACCTTTCGCAGAATCAGCAGCTACTTCGTGAGATAGGTGAAAGTCCGCTTAATCAGGTTTATCGTTATTATGGAACCGGCGATATTGGCGGCTCGCCAACCATCGCATCTGTTCGTGCTGTAGAGAAAGGAATTGTTGGCAATGGCCCAATCAAAATAGTCAGTGCCACCAGCGATCAGCTCTATAAGGATTATCTGCCGTTCGACAAACATCCAGAGTTGCCTGTGTTTGATGGCGAACTGCCGATGGATGTACACGGCAACGGCTGTTATACCTCGCAGGCTGCTATGAAACTCTATAATCGTCAGAATGAGCATTTAGGCGATGCTGCAGAACGTTCGGCTGTTATGGCCGATTGGTTGGGAGCTGCCCGTTATCCTTCATCAACTATGACGGAAACTTGGCAGCGCTTTATCTGGCATCAGTTCCACGATGACCTTACTGGTACCAGTATCCCTAGAGCTTATGAATTCTCTTGGAACGATGAACTACTGGCACTCAAGAAGTTCTCTGATGTATTGATACATAGCGTTTCTGGTGTGGCTAGAAAGATGGATACACGTGTTGCTGGGAAGCCTGTTGTGGTTTACAATAACGAAACTACCCCAGTTAGTGCAATAGCAGAGGTTGTATTGGCAGATCATCGTAACTATAATGTGACTGATGCTGATGGACGTAAAGTTGCCTCGCAGATTGTAGAACGAGACGGCCAGCGTGTGCTGATGTTCGATGCAGAAGTGCCAGCTACAGGTATGGCTGTATATGGTATTAAAGCTGCAGGGAAGAAGAATATGCCTGCTTCCGTTGCTGGGCAAACCATTGAATCGTCACGCTACAGGTTGACGGTCGATGCTTATGGTGATGTGGTGTCGCTGATAGACAAGAATCTTAACCGCGAGTTAGTCGCTTCTGGCAAGAGCCTCCGTTTGGTGGTGTTTGATGACTGTCGCTCAGAGGCATGGCCTGCTTGGGAGATTAAGAAGGCTACGCTCGATAAGGAGCCTCTGCCTGTTCACGATAGTGTTGAAATATCTATCGAACCAGGAACGCTTTGCCAGACATTAGTGATAAAGAAGAAGTATGGTGAGTCTGATATCGTTCAGCGTATACATCTTTATGAGGGAAGTCAGGCAGACCGTATCGACTTTGAGAACGAGGTTGACTGGCGTTCACTTAATGCCCTGCTTAAGGCTGAGTTCCCATTGAGTGTCTCAAATAAGCAGGCAACTTATGATATCGGATTGGGAAGTGTACGCAGAGGAAATAATCGCGATAATAGTTTTGAGGTGTATGCACATGAGTGGACTGACCTTACTGATAGTCATGACAACTATGGTGTGACATTGTTGAACGACTCGCGCTATGGTTGGGACAAACCCAATGATAATACCTTGCGTCTGTCATTATTATATTCGCCAAAGCCTGGTCGAAGTTATACTTATCAGGCCCGTCAGGATTTTGGACATCACGTCTTTACTTATAGTATTGTTGGACATGAGGGGCCGCTTGATGCTGTTAGTGCCGTTCGCCAGGCCGATAGACTTAACAGCCCGTTGCGTACATTCTATACAGATCGTCATGCTGGTTCTTTAGGCCGGAAGTTCTCCTTTGTTACTTCAGATAATGACTGCGTGATGGTTCGTGCCTTGAAACGTGCTGAGGTAAGTGATGAGTATGTGGTGCGTGTTTATGAAATGAGTGGTAAGGGGACTCAGAAGGCACGCCTTACTTTTGCTAGTGACGTAGTGAAAGCCGTTGAGGCTGATGGAACAGAGCGTACCATTAAGCAGGCTGATACTGATGGCCGTTCGCTTTTAGTCGACATCAAACCTTATAGTGTTAAGACCTACAAGGTAGTTCTGGCCAAGCAGAAATATACTGAAACAGCTGTACAGCCATTGAGGTTGGATTATGATCGCCATTGCTTCAGTTATAACGAGTTCCGTTCTTCTGGTAATTTCGAGGGTGGATATAGTTATGCTGCAGAGTTGTTGCCTGATGAGGGTATTACTGTTGGCGACATTCCATACCTTTTTGGTGAGAAAGATGCTGCAAGTGGATTGACTTGTAAAGGACAGACAATTCAGTTGCCTGCTGACAAGGACTATCGCCATCTATATCTGCTTGTAGCTTCTGACCGCGATGATCGTCAGGCTGTATTTACTGCGGGGGGAAAACACCAGACCTTTAGCATACCTTATTATACAGGTTTCATTGGACAATGGGGACACGATGGACAGACCACGGGTTATCTGAAGGATGCTGAGGTGGCATGGGTTGGCAACCATCGCCATTCTGCTGAGGCTGACGAGCCATATGAGTTTACCTATATGTTCCGTATATGTCTGGATGTGCCTAAAGGGGTGCGCGAGATAACGCTTCCTAATGATGAGCATGTGGTAGTGTTTGCTGCTACTTTAGCCAACGATGAGGCTGATGTTATTGCTGCATCACCTTTGTTCAAAACTTCTATTCTTCCTGTAGCACAACATACGGCTTCATCGTCTCAGTCTCAGATAAACCTGTTGCGTGATGCTAAGATTACAGCTGTATCGGGCGAGGTGAATAATAATGAACGAGCTGCTCTGCTGATGGATGGCGACCCTAACACCAAGTGGTGCGACGCGCAGGCTGCGCCTAACTATGTGGCATTTGATTTTGGGCAACCTACTACTATCAGTCGCTGGCGCCTGCTGAGTGCTGCTTGCGAGCAGTCGGCTTATATCACACGCACCTGTTTGCTGCAAGGACGTAACAGCGAGACTGAGGAATGGCATACTTTAGATATGTTTGATGGCAATCGCAATAATTATACAGATCGCAATTTCGCTTCTGCAACTGTGCGTTATCTCCGACTCTTTGTCGTTGCTCCCACACAAGGTCAGGATTCTGCTGCTCGAATCTATGAGTTAGAGGTGTATTAATAACCTAACTGTTAAATATCTATAATACTTTGCAAAAACCTGGTACTTTGTTATGCAAGGTACTAGGTTTTTGCTTATCTTTGCTGCCGAAATCTTTAAATAAAGCAAAGATATGAATATTGAAAATGCAAAATCACAAATGCGTAAAGGCATGCTTGAGTACTGCGTATTGCTTCTACTTGAGCATCGGCCGTCGTATGCAAGCGACATTATCCAACAGCTAAAGAATGCTGAGCTGTTGGTGGTAGAGGGAACACTCTATCCATTACTGACCCGACTGAAGAACGACGGACTGTTACAATACGAATGGCAGGAGTCTACTCAAGGGCCTCCTCGTAAATATTACGCCCTCAGCAAGGAGGGGGAGAAATTCCTCGAAGGTCTGGATACGGCCTGGACGGAACTCTCAAATACTATTAATTATCTTAAAAACGTTACACCTAAATTGTTAGAATCAAAATGAAAAAGAATATTACTATCAATCTTTGCGGGCGTCTGTTTCAGATAGATGAAGATGCTTATGAAATGCTGCAGCAGTATATCAGCTCACTTCGCTCATCGTTTGGCAAGCAAGAAGGAGGCGATGAAATAGTAGATGACATCGAAGCCCGTATCGCAGAGCTGTTTGATGAGTTGCGCCAACAAGGTATCGAGGCCATTACCATCGAGCATGTTAAGGATATCATCACTCGTATTGGCAAACCAGAAGAGCTGACTGGTGAGGATTCTGCTGGTGAGGAGGAAAAAGATGAAGAAAGAAAGGGTAGCAGTTGGGAAGAACAGGCTCGTTCGGCTGGTCAGAAGATATATGAGAATGTTCGCGAACGTACAGCAGGCAAAAAGTTGTATCGCAATCCTAAGGATAAGATGCTGGCAGGTGTGATGTCTGGTCTGGCAGTCTATACCAATACCGATCCAGTCATCTGGCGTTTACTCATCATCCTTTTTACGATGTGCTATGGTATAGGCATCTTTATTTATATTGTTCTGGCGCTTGTATTACCTGAGGCTAAGACACCTGAACAGTTGCTGCAGATGGAGGGAAAGAATGTAACTCCGCAGAATCTGGCCGATGTGGTGGTTGAGAGTGAGAAACAGTCAGTTCAAGTTCAACGTCCTAATCTGATTCGTATGTTCTTCTCCTTCCTGCTGAAGATTATTTTTGCCTTCTCAGTGCTAATTGCATTGGTGGTGTGTGTAGGCCTTTTCATTGGATTTCTGTTTGCACTTATCGCAACGGTTAGTGCGCTCATCCTGCCTTTGCATAGTACTGTGCCATTTAGTCTTGAGGCTATGGGGCTGACTGGAGTGTGGCTTAATAACCCCATCGTACTGGGCATATTTGTTGGCGCACTCTTTCTTGTACTTTTGATTCCTATTTATAGCACCATCCACATGCTGTTGTCGTTGTTAGGTAAAATCCGTCCAATGGGCGTTATTCAACGAATCGTTTGGATATTCCTTTGGGTTGTAGCAGTATGCACAGCAGTTCCATTGGGATTCACCATTGCCGACTATCATAATCAATATATTTTTGAACGCAACGATAATGACTGGAGAGTTTCATATCAAGGTGTAAAAATGTACTCAGAGGATGCAGATTTCCTGCGCCAAGGAGACTGGAACCTGATTAAGGCTGAGAACTGTGCTCACTATACTGCAAGTGGTGAATATTTTGCAGCTGTGGATAATGACAGATACCTCGATGCCTGGAACGATGAATGCAAAGAGGTTTATCAGGCAGAGCGTAGAGAGAAAGTGAAGCCAGGTATTTATCAGTTAATATGTAATGCACGTGCCGAAGGTCCTGGACCATGCATCTATGCTGTTGGAGAAGATAAATTGTTGCAGCAGATACCAGTAAATGGCAATAGTGGCGGAGGGCTGGGTAATGGCTGGAGCACAGTGGTGATTGATAGCATCATCGTAAAAGGTGATTCTATTGCCTATGGTGTTTCAACAGATGAAGCCTTTACAGGAAAGCCTTGTAGGGCTAAATGGTTCTCGGCTACCGATTTTGAGATTTCTCGTGTAGGCGATTTGCCTAAGAAGTAAAAAGCTAAAAATTATTCCCAGCTTGGGAACAAAATGTTCCCACGTTGGGAATAATTCGTTCCCACGTTGGGAACATTTTAATACCTTTGTAGTTTAACGATTTTAGTTGTGTAGTTTAACGATTTTAGTTGACTACTTGGAGCCTTATTTGTGATAAGGGTTGACCTAGGGTTAAACTTATTTTTAATTCATGTTGACTCGACTTTAC
>ONAK01000058.1 GCA_900315765.1 uncultured Prevotella sp.
ACATCTACCATCTCTATGCACGAGATTGGTACAGCATTCTTCCACGAAGAATTGCATTGGGCCCGTAGCAAAGCAGCCTGGATTCTTACAATCGTCTGTGCCAGCATCACCATCTTCTGCTCGCTGTCAGTAGGAGCATATAGCAATCTGCAATTGTTTGGCTTGTCGCTCATGGACTTCTGCGACTTCATAACAGCACAGATTATGTTGCCAGCTGGTGCATTCTTTACCAGCATCTTACTTGGATGGTTTGTTGAACAGAAACTGCTTCTCAATGAATTTACAAACAATGGTGCACTTAAGGCTACATTCTTTAAGGCCTATCTGTTTTCTGTCAAATTCATTGTTCCTCTTTGTATCCTATTAATATTCCTACATCAGTTTCATTTGATATGATTCGCGAATTTTTTTATCTGCAAAAATCCGATCGTAAAGTTATACTCACCCTATTAGTTGTCATAGTATCTGTGTTTACCATGATATTCCTCACAGGAGGAGATAGCACAGAATCTACTACACAACAAAAGGACAGCAGTCAATCGCGAACCAATAAGAACTATATCTACGACAGCTATACGCCCAAGAAAGTAGAACGTTTTACTTTCGATCCCAATACTGCTGATAGCACCCAACTGCTTCGCTTAGGCCTCCAAGACTGGCAGGTCCGCAATATCTATAAATACAGGGCTGCAGGAGGCATCTATCGCAAACCTTTGGATTTCGCCAAACTCTACGGACTTACAGTAAAGCAATATCGCGAACTTGAACCCTACATACGAATATCCAATGACTATCTGCCTGCATCAACTTTGGTAAACGAGAAAGAGAGCTATACACGTAAAGATACTAAAGACTCCGTCACATATCAACGCCCCAGCAAGATAAAGGAGACGGAACACATTGTTCTGAATACTGCTGATACCACATCGTTGATGACAATCCCAGGCATTGGTCCTTACTATGCTCGCAAAATCATTCAGTATGGCAATCGCCTTGGCGGGTATGTGAGTGTTGACCAGCTCGACGAGATAGACGATTTCCCAACAGAGGCTAAGAAATATCTGGTCATCAACAACCCCTCGCCAAAGAAGCTAAACGTTAACCAACTATCACTAAACGAGCTTAAGCGTCATCCCTATATCAACTTCTATCAGGCAAAGGCTATCACCGATTATCGCAGACTGCATGGAAGCATCCATTCGCTTAATGAACTGCGACTTCTAAAAGACTTCTCGCCAGAGGTGATAAAGCGCCTTACTCCTTATGTTGCGTACTGATTTGTTAATAAATCATAGCGAATGATTGTCAAATCGATGAAAAGTCGTATATTTGCACAAATAAACTAAAAAAACTTTAGAAAGATGTTTGGATTAGGATTCCAGGAGATACTGGTTATTGCACTGATAGTATTGCTGCTTTGGGGTGGCAAGAAAATTCCTGAACTGATGCATGGCCTTGGCAAAGGCGTAAAAAGCTTCAAGGACGGAATGAACGAAGTTACTAACTTAGAGGAAGTAAAAAAGGAAGAACCCGAGAAGAAAGATGAGTGATACGCCCAACCTTACGTTTTGGGATCATCTCGACGAACTCCGTTCTGTCATCATCCGCATCATCGTCATTTCAGTACTGGCTGCTTTGGTGGCTTTCTTCCTGAAAGACGAGCTGTTTGCCATTGTACTAGCACCTCGCAGTAGCGATTTCATCTCTTTCCGTCTGATGGGCGTAGAACCATTCTCCATCCATCTGATGAACACAGGACTAACGGAACAGTTCATGATCCACATGAAAACGGCCCTTTATGCAGGCATCGTTGTGGCATCACCTTACATTATCTACCAACTCTTCCGCTTTGTCTCACCAGCGCTCTATGACAACGAAAGGAAATACGCCACAGCATTGGTGTCGAGTGGTTATCTGATGTTTATGTTGGGCACACTGCTCAATTATTTCCTGATATTCCCACTAACAGTTAAGTTCCTTGGAACCTATCAGGTAAGCGAAGATGTGGCAAACATGCTCACCCTCCAATCGTATATGGACACACTCATAATGATGAGTCTGGTGATGGGCATCGTTTTCGAACTGCCAGTAGTTAGTTGGCTACTTGGAAAAATGGGACTTATCAATGCTGATATGATGCTTACATGGCGCAAGCACGCAATAATAGCGATACTTGTTGTGTCAGCTGTCATCACTCCCACCACCGATGCCTTTACGCTCTTTGTGGTGGCTCTCCCCATCTGGCTGCTTTATGAATTCAGCATTCTTATTGTAAGATTATCGAAATAGAACAAATACTTATATATTAATAGACTTATGCTTCGCAAAATCAGAACTATCCTTGCAGCGGTGTTCTTTGTACTTATCACCCTGCTGTTCCTAGACTTTACTGGGACACTTCACCATTGGCTATCATGGATGGCGAAGATTCAGTTCCTGCCTGCTGTAATGGCTCTCAATATTGTAGTCGTTATAGCACTCGTGTTGCTCACACTCGTCTTCGGACGAATCTATTGTTCGGTTATCTGTCCTCTTGGAGTATTCCAGGACGTTCTTGCCAGATTGCGCAGAAAGAAGAACAAGTATTCATATTCTAAGGAGGTACGCTGGCTTCGATACCCCATGCTGGTAGTGTTTGTCATAGCTGGGGCAGCAGGCATAGGTTCTTTGTTCCAGTTGTTGGCACCTTATAGCAGCTATGGCCGTATAGCCACCATGCTCTTCCAACCTCTGTGGAAGATGGGTAACAACCTGCTTGCACTAATAGCCGAGCATGCTGACAGCTATGCATTCTATACCGTTGATACTTGGATGCGCTCATTGCCTGTATTCATCATTGCTGCTATTACTCTGGTAGCTTTAATTATACTGGCTTGGCGAGGAGGAAGAACCTATTGCAACACCATCTGCCCTGTAGGAACTATCCTGAGTTTCTTTGCACGCTTCTCGTGGTTTAAGATTCACTTCGACACAGATAAGTGCAAGAATTGCTCACTCTGCTCTAAGAATTGTAAGGCAGCCTGCATCGATTTTAAAACCCATACTGTAGATTACAGCCGCTGCGTAGTTTGTGGCAATTGCATTGATAGCTGTAAGTTTGGAGCGCTGAAGTATTCTAGAAAATCTAACCCGGTTAGTAATGCTAGTAATACTAATAATGCTAGTAATTCCAGCCCTATCGATGCTTCTAAGCGAAGCTTCTTGTTGGCATCAGCCTTGGTGTCAACAGCAGCTATGGCTCAGAAAAAAGAAAAGCTGATGGATGGCGGCTTAGCCGAACTTGAAGATAAGGTAGCCCCAGAGCGCCAGACGCCGTTAACGCCTCCAGGCTCGCTCTCATTCCAAAACCTCTCTACCCGTTGCACGGGTTGTCAGCTCTGTATATCAGAATGCCCCAATCAGGTTTTGCGCCCAAGTAGTGATCTCATGCATCTTATGCAGCCTACCATGTCTTATGAGCATGGTTATTGTCGCCCAGAGTGTAATCGATGCTCTCAGGTTTGTCCTGCTGGTGCCATTAAGCCTGTTGACAAGGACGAAAAGACCTCTATCCAGATTGGTCATGCTGTTTGGATTAAGAAGAACTGCGTGCCTATCACCGATGGGGTAGAGTGCGGCAACTGTGCCCGCCACTGTCCTTCTGGAGCTATCGAGATGGTTCCACTTGATGAGAACGATGAGGAATCACCCATGGTTCCTGCTATCAACGAGGCTGCATGTATTGGTTGCGGAGCCTGCGAGTATGTTTGTCCGTCTCGCCCATTCTCTGCCATCTATGTTGAGGGCCACGAAGTACACAAGAACATTTAACGATGAATTTTGAACTATGAACTCAAAAAAGATATCACGTCGTAGTTTCCTTAAGCTCTTTGGAGCAGGATCAGTAGCTACTGCAGCAACCCTTACAGGATGTAAGAAACCCAACAAGGCTGACAGTAAGGCTAAAGAGGAATATAAAAACCAGGTTGAGCCTCCTGTAGGCAAGATGACCTACCGTATAAATCCCAAAAACAAGGATAAGGTATCTGTCCTTGGCTATGGCATGATGCGTCTGCCAACTAAACCTGACAAGAACGACGAGTTCGATCAGGACATGATTAACAAGCAGATTGACTATGCCTTGGAGCATGGTCTGAATTACATCGATACATCTCCTGTTTACTGTCAGGGTAAGTCAGAGCATTGCACAGGTATCGCCCTCAGTCGCCACAAGCGCAGCGAATACTATGTTGCCACAAAACTCTCTAACTTCAACCACGACTATTGGACGTTCGAGAAGTCGAAGGAGATGTACCACAACTCTTTGAAAGAGCTGCAGGTTGATTATATAGATTACTACCTGCTACACGCCGTTGGCGGTAGTATGGAAGAGTTTAATGGTCGCTATGTTGATAACGGCATCATGGACTATCTGCTGAAGGAGCGCGAGGCAGGGCGTATTCGCAACCTTGGTTTCTCGTTCCACGGTAAGCAGGAAGTGTTTGATGAGGTTTTGGCCTTAGACGAAAAATACCATTGGGACTTTGTTCAGATAGAGCTTAACTATCTCGATTGGAATTACGCCAATGAGATTAGTAAGAATAATGTTGATGCCAGCTATCTCTATGCCGAACTGCAGAAGAAAGGCATTCCTGCAGTAATCATGGAGCCACTGTTAGGAGGCCGTTTGGCTAATCTGCCTCAGTATCTGATGACAGAGCTTAAGAGTCACGACCCAGAGCGTAGCGTGGCATCGTGGGCTTTCCGCTATGCTGGTACCCCAAAGGGGGTACTTACTGTGCTCTCAGGCATGACCTATATGGAGCACCTGAAGGATAATCTGCTTTCATATTGTCCTCTTAAGCCGCTTACTGAAGAGGAGATGCGATACCTTGACAATGAGATAGCCCAGAAGATTGTTGGCCTTGAGAACATCCCTTGCAACGATTGTAAGTACTGTATGCCTTGTCCTTACGGTGTTGACATCCCAGCCATCTTCGTACACTACAACAAATGTAAGAACGAGGGGTCGCTGCCAATGGGCGTTGGCGATGCAGAATATCGCAAACATCGTCGCCAGTATCTCATATCACTCGATAGGGTAGTGCCTCGCGATCGTCAGCCTGATCACTGCATCCAGTGTGGTCAGTGCGAGCCTCATTGTCCGCAGAGCATTCATATCCCTCGCGAATTGAGTAAGATTGACGAGATGATCGAAAGACTGAAGCGCTACCCCGATGGAGAGACGAAAAATGGGTAAAAATATCAAATAAATTTGGTTTTTTGCTCACTTAATCGTACCTTTGCACCCGAAATAAACGTTTATAGAAGAAAATGGCATTAAAATGTGGTATTGTAGGACTGCCAAATGTGGGCAAGTCTACTTTGTTTAATTGCTTGTCGAGTGCAAAGGCTCAGGCAGCAAATTTCCCTTTTTGTACGATCGAACCCAATGTAGGAGTAATCACCGTACCAGATGAAAGACTGACCAAACTCGCTGAGTTGGTTCACCCAGGACGTATCGTTCCTGCTACCTGTGAGATTGTTGACATCGCCGGACTCGTAAAAGGTGCTTCAAAAGGCGAGGGTCTTGGCAATAAGTTCCTTGGAAACATCCGTGAGACTGATGCTATCATCCACGTTCTCCGTTGTTTCGAGGACGAGAATATCACCCACGTTGATGGTACTATCGACCCCATCCGCGATAAAGAGATTATCGATACCGAGCTTCAGCTGAAGGATCTTGAGACGATTGAGAGCCGTTTAGCCAAGACAGAAAAGGCTGCTGCAGCTGGAAATAAAGACGCAAAGGTAGAGGCAACCGTACTCCATGCTTATAAAGAAGTGCTGGAGCAGGGTAAGAATGCACGTATCGTAGAGTTTGAGAGCAAGGACGAGCAGGACTGCGCTCGCAATCTCTTCCTGCTTACCTCTAAGCCCGTGCTCTATGTTTGTAACGTTGGCGAGACAGATGCTAAGAGCGGTAACGACTTCACCAAGAAGGTAGAGGCGCTGGCTAAGGAAGAGGGCGCAGAAACCATGGTCATCGCAGCCAAGACAGAAGAGGATATCGCTGAACTGGAGAGCTACGAGGACAAGCAGATGTTCCTTGAGGAGCTGGGCTTGGAAGAGAGTGGTGTAAACCGCCTGATTAAGAAGGCCTACGCCCTGCTGAACCTCGAAACCTTTATCACCGCTGGTGAGATGGAGGTCAAGGCCTGGACCTATAAGAAGGGCTGGAAGGCTCCACAGTGTGCTGGTGTTATCCATACCGACTTCGAGAAAGGCTTTATCCGTGCCGAGGTGATTAAGTACGACGACTATATCCAGTATGGTTCTGAGGCTGCTGTCCGCGAGGCAGGAAAACTGGCCGTAGAGGGTAAGGAGTACGTGGTACAGGACGGCGACATTATGCATTTCCGTTTTAACGTATGATCGATTTACTTAATTATATCGTTTGGAATCCTGACCTCGAGGTTTTTCGCCTTGGGCCATTAGCAGTTCGTTGGTACGGACTCATGTGGATTATTGGCTTGGCTCTGGCTTACTTCGTGGTTAAGCGTCTGTATAAGGAGCAGAAGATAAAAGACGAGTACTTCGATCCACTCTTCATTTATTGCTTCTTTGGCATTCTGATAGGTGCCCGCTTAGGACATTGTATCTTCTACGAACCCGACTATTTCCTGACATCAGGCAAGGGTTTGGTAGAGATGATTCTGCCTATCCGATTCCTGCCTGAAGGTGGTTTCAAGCTGATAGGCTATGCAGGACTGGCTTCACATGGTGGTACATTAGGCCTGATGATTGCCCTCTATATGTATGTTCGCAAGACCAAGCTGAGCATCTGGACGGTACTCGACAATATCGCCATCGCCACAGGTACCACAGCCTGCTTTATCCGATTGGGTAACCTGATGAACTCTGAGATAATCGGCAAGGTAACAGATGTGCCCTGGGCATTTATCTTCGAGCATGTCGACAAGGTGCCACGCCATCCAGGACAGCTCTACGAGGCTATCGCATACGCCATTCTGTTTGTCATCATGTGGCAGCTCCACAAGAAGATGCCTGAGAAGATTGGCACCGGTTGGTACTTCGGCTTCTGCCTGGCATACATCTTCACCTTCCGCTTCTTCATCGAATACACCAAGGAGATACAGGAAGCCTTCGAGGCATCGCTCCCCATCGACATGGGACAGATTCTTTCGATTCCCTTCATCATACTTGGCGTTTATTGCATGATAAAAGCAAAGAAAAAATAGGCACGGATTAACACGGCTTAAATAAAATAATTTAAGACACGGCTTTCTATCAAACAAAAGCCGTGTCTTTTTATAAAAAAGCCGTGTTAATCCGTGCCAAAAGTTATTTTCCTGAGACGATTTTTTTGATATCATTGAGTTTATTCAAGGCCTCGAGGGGCGTCAGGTTATTCACATCGATACCAAGTATTTCATCGCGCACCTGACAGAGCACAGGGTCATCGAGTTGGAAGAACGAGAGCTGCATGCCTTCGCGAGAATTGGCTATTTCCTTAGTTGGTTTGCCTACACTGCCAACCTGGGCGTTGTCGCTCTCCAACTGCTTTAAAATCACGTTTGCACGCTTTACGATGCTGCGAGGCATACCAGCGATTTCGGCCACGTGAATACCAAACGAATGCTCACTGCCGCCTCGCTCCAGTTTACGTAGGAAGATCACCTTGCCATCCACCTCTTTTACCGATACGTTGTAGTTCTTAATGCGATTGAAGTTCTTCTCCATCTCATTCAACTCGTGGTAGTGAGTGGCGAAGAGCGTGCGAGGATGGCCTTTGGCATTCTCATGCAGATATTCTACAATCGCCCAAGCAATCGAGATACCATCATAGGTAGAGGTGCCTCGACCTAACTCGTCGAAAAGAACCAGCGAACGCGATGAAACATTGTTCAGAATGTTAGATGCCTCAGTCATCTCTACCATAAAAGTTGACTCACCCAGCGAAATGTTGTCGCTGGCACCTACACGGGTGAAGATTTTGTCCACCAGACCGATTCTGGCGGCCTCTGCGGGCACAAAGCATCCTATCTGAGCCAGTAGCACTATTAGCGCCGTTTGGCGCAACAGCGCCGATTTACCAGCCATATTAGGACCAGTGATGATAATGATCTGCTGGCGCTCATTGTCGAGCAGGATATCATTGGGTACATAATATTCGCCAAGGGGTAACTCCTGTTCGATAACAGGATGGCGACCTTGCTTGATGTCGATAACCTCTGATGAATCGATAACGGGGCGGATATACTTGTTCTCCTCAGCAGCCTTAGCAAAACTCAGCAAGCAGTCGAGGTGGGCAATGATATTAGCATTGATCTGAATCTGAGGAATAAACTCCTGCATCGAGAGAATCAGGTCGTTGAAGAGCCTAGCCTCCAGACTCAGAATCTTATCCTCTGCACCAAGAATCTTTTCTTCGTACTCCTTCAGCTCCTGTGTGATATAACGCTCAGCCTGAGCCAGCGTCTGCTTGCGCACCCACTCTGGGGGAACCAGTTCCTTATAGGTGTTGCGCACCTCCAGATAGTAGCCAAACACGTTGTTGTAGCCTATCTTCAGGCTCTGGATTCCTGTTTCTTGTGCCTCACGCTCCTGTATCTTCAGCAGATAATCCTTACCTGAATAGGCTATCTGGCGGAGTTCGTCGAGTTCAGCATTCACACCGTCGCGAATCACGCCTCCTTTGGCTACCAGCTGTGGAGGATCGTTCTGTATCTCCTTTTCTATGCGGTCGCGCAGCGATTCGCAGAGGTTCAATTGCTCGCCAATGCGATTAAGCGATTCGTTTTTGGCATATAGACAAGCCGTCTTGATGGGCTGAATGGCCTGTAGAGCAGTCTTAAGCTGCACTACCTCACGAGGCGTTACACGACCAACAGCAGCCTTACTGATGATACGCTCAAGGTCGCCGATACGATGTATCTGATCGTCGATACACTCGCGGAACTCTGGCTCGCGATAGTAATACTCTACCACATCCAGTCGTTCGTTGATAGGCTTTTCATCCTTCAGAGGGAATACCAGCCAACGGCGAAGCAGTCGGCCACCCATCGGCGATACAGTTTTATCGATAACATCCAGCAGCGACTTTCCGTCTTCCTGCATAGGATAAATCAACTCCAGACTACGGATGGTGAACTTATCCAGTCGCACGTACTTATCTTCTTCGATACGAGATATCGAGGTGATATGACCTATCTGGGTATGCTGGGTCTGTTCGAGGTATTGCAGAATAGCTCCTGCAGCGATGATTCCTGACTGCAGATGGTCTATTCCAAAGCCTTTCAGGTTCTTCACCTTAAAGTGATTCAGCAGCTTCTGCTTACCTGTTTGATCGGTAAACACCCAGTCGTCTAACTGGAAGGTGAAGTATTTGGTACCAAAGTTGCGCTCAAAGTCCTGCTTACGGTTGCGATCGAAGAGCACCTCCTTTGGCGAGAAGTTGCCAAGCAGTTTCTCTACGTAGTCGGCTGTTCCCTCACCAGCGAGGAACTCACCTGTAGAGATATCAAGGAAAGCCACACCAATACTCGACTTACCAAAGTGGATAGCAGCCAGGAAGTTGTTCTCCTTGTAGTTAAGCACATTGTCGCTCATAGCTACACCTGGGGTAACCAGTTCTGTAATGCCACGCTTAACCAGTTTCTTGGTGAGTTTAGGATCTTCAAGCTGGTCGCAGATAGCCACGCGCTTACCGGCACGAATCAGTTTAGGCAGATAGGTATCGAGGGCGTGATGTGGAAATCCTGCCATCTCGTCGCCTTTACCGCCAGCACCGTTGTTACGATGTGTCAGCGTGATACCTAATATCTTCGAGGCAGTGATAGCATCTTCGCAATAGGTTTCATAGAAGTCGCCACACCTGAACAGCATGACTGCATCAGGATGTTTCGCCTTCAAATCGAAGAACTGTTTCATCATCGGAGTAAGTTCCTTGCCTTCTTTTGCCATATCTGCTTTTAAATTTATTCTGAGCGGCAAAGTTACTCCTTTTTTCGCAAATGGCAAAATTTTCCACATAAATAATTGCTATCCAAAAATATTTTGCTACCTTTGACGCCATGAAGAGATGTTTCGCCATATCGCTGATGCTCTGCTGGATGCTTTCGCTTTCAGCCCAGTATCTGCATCAGGGCGATACCATCGCTATCATATCGCCATCGAGCGCTACTGATACCACAACCATCAATGGCGGTATCCGTACGCTTGAAAAGTGGGGTTATCATTGTGTGGTAGCACCTAATGCGCTCAACGAATATCACGGATTTGCAGGCACCATAGATGAGCGATTTAGCGACTTGCTTTGGGCTTTGCGCGAGCCATCAGTCAAGGCAATCATGTGTTCGCGTGGTGGCGATGGAGCGGCCCATCTGTTGGCCAGATTATCGCTCGACACTTTGCGTGCATATCCTAAGATGATTATTGGCTTCAGCGATGTTACAGCTTTGCTTTGTGCACAAGCCAGAGCAGGGGTTAAGGGCATTCATGGTTCAATGTGTCACGCCATCAATACCTATGAGGGCAACGATACTGTGAGTCAGGCCTTGCGACGTATGCTTACAGGCGATTTGCCTGTTTATCGCGTAGCTCCCCATCCACTCAACATCGAAGGTAAGGCCCAGGGCACGATCGTTGGTGGCAATATGAGCGTATTCAATGATTTGGCAGGTTCTGATTTCGACCCGTTGATGATTGATGGCATCATCTTGTTTATAGAGGATACTGGCGAAGGGATGAGTAAGGTAGACCGCATGCTCCATAACATTGAGGTTCGTGGTTTGCAGAGCCATATTCGTGCCGTTATCGTTGGTCAGTTCAACAAATACAAACACCCAGACATGGGCTTCGAAGATATGTACGCCATGCTTAACGAATATCTGCAGCATTGGCACATCCCCGTTTGCTACAACTTCCCCGTAGGCCACGCCCATTTAAAAAACTTTCCACTTCTAACAGGCGCCAAAGCCACATTAGAAGTGGAAAGTAACGAAGTTGTGTTACATTATTAATTATTGATAACATGAATAGAATCATTCAATTGTCAGCTTTCACACTGGGTGTGATTCTTTGTATGTCATTTACACAGGTGCCATCAACACCTGAATTATCTCTGAATGAACTTCTGAAACTGATGATGCAGTATGAAGACTTTGACGAAGCCTCTACAAGCGGTTTGGAGTTTCTTTTTGAAGATGGTTACGAAAATGGTGAGGTAGAGGCTGTACGCTATGTATATGGCCGTGATGTAAAAAAAGGCAAGGAAGGAGTGTTTGGTTATGAGGTTCTTCCTACTTCTCCACATGCCGTCTATTTCACTTACAGCCTCGATACCTCCAGACAAGCCAGCCTCTACTTTGCCAGCGAGGACGATGCCAAGCAGTTCATCAAGGAGGTGCTGAGTCATACTAAGGAGCAATATGGTGGTAAGACCTTCCTCGTCCACCCGAAGACTCAGGAAGATGGACAATATATCTATATTGATCGCATGTACGACGATGGCGATGACTACACAACAGAGTTTGTCATCTACCCCCCAAGACTGCAAGACGGTTTCTTCCGTATCGAGCTAGAAGTTTATGTTTAATGTCTATCCTGGAACGGGCTATCATCGGGATGTTTCGCCTTCAAATCGAAGAACTGTTTCATCATCGGAGTTAATTCCTTGCCTTCTTTTGCCATATCTCGCCTTCCTTAATTTTTAAAATTTATCTGAGCCGCAAAGTTACTTCTTTTTCGCAAACAGCTAAATTTTAGGGCAAATTCTTTTTTTGTTTCAGAAATAATCCTTATCTTTGCCATCCGATTTTAGCAAGACAAGAAGTATGCATTACTGGATGCGGTTTTTATTGGTGCAGAGTGTACTGTTGCTGGCAGTTATCGCAAACTGGCAGAGCAGTGATGGCTTGCAGCAGCATCTGACGAGCAAGCCGGAGTCTGCTGTGATGGCACCACGGCAGCACACGCATCATGATGCTGTCATTACCGATGCCACCCAACTATACCGCATTTGTACTTCGCGTCCGCAGCGTATAGTCCCCACTCAAAGTTCACAGCCTGAGCGACGACCGTCAGTTTTGCACCTTACAGCTGTTTCGCTTTGTAGATTTAAAGAACATTGCCGTGTTCGAGCCTCGCATCTATGAGGGTATCGATGCCGAACGCATCGCTCAGATTCTATAATGCTAATAGCTACTGCTTATAAGCATGTTTTTACAAGAACCGCAACCATTTTTAGGAGGGTTGCGGTTATATTTGTATCATAAAAAAGCCTGTTATTGCAGCTGATGACTATGAATATATGCCTTGACGGCACGCTGTACTGCGGCTCGCTTGGTTTCGTCACTTATCAGCTTGTAAATAGGTATCAGGTCGTCACCATCCAATAGAGCAAGCGAGAGGTTACTCTCGTTGGTTGCATCCCACCAATCAGAGATGACTTTTGACGACTCCTCTCGAGTGAGAGGTTGATTTGAGAATTCAGCAGACAGTGCCTGCGTATTATTTCCATGACATTGTACGGATATGGCACCACCCTTTGTGGCTTTCTCGTCTTTGATGTAACTAAAAAAAGGATGATATACTTCGCTCATGCGACGGAACATACTACCAAGAAAGCGTTCAGGATCTTCTTTATTCTCCTGCAAACCAGTTCGGTAGATAGACAGAATATTGACACCCATGAATGTTTTCTCCAGCACATGGGTGCCAAAGCGCTCTACAATACGCTGTGCACTCTCCTCAGTAACGGCTTTCTTAAACTCATCAGAAAGAAACCTATCCGCATGCCGCGCAAGTTCCAAAGGGAAATTAAATTTCTTAATGTACAGAGCCTGCGTATCCATATACATCATAAATGCATATTCATTGCCTCGTTCTTTCTCCTCCTTAAAGAGTGGATTATTGGTAAAGGTGCCTGCAAAATACACATCGCCTGACTCTCCCAGCTGATCAAATTCCTGCGACTCACGCAGACCATCCAAGCATTCCCATGAATTACCGATGCCGCTCACCACGTCACCATGACCTGACGGATAAGAATAGAAGAAAATCTCGTCTGAGGTCAATTTGTTCAGATCAATCACGCTTTCACGCAAACAATCATTGCCCAGGTATGTGCCAGTTACATCATAGCCAGAACCCAGATATTCCTTATCAGCCACAGGCAACTCAGCAAAAAGATTGGTGACGGATTCCTCTTCGGGTATAGAGGCATCGTTATTTTCTGTATCTTCGTCGTTATAGCTACTACAAGAGCCAAGCGCAAAAACGGAAAGCGCAAAAAAGATAGTTCTCCTAAAGTTAGTTATATTCATATTGATTCTTTTAAGTAATAACTTCTTGGTCAATCGCCATGATTGCAAATTCGCTCGCAAAAGTAGTACAAATAATTGAAAGGCGCATCAAACGTTCCCGCATTTTATGATTATTTATAATATCTCCCTGGCTATCCAGGCGCAGGCTTCTGCATCAGCTAAGGCATGATGGTGGTTTTCTAAGTGATAACCGCAGTATTCTGATACAGTATGCAACTGATGGTTTGGTAATTGAGGAAAAGCCCTTCGCGATGCCACACAGGTACAATAGAACTTATAATCCGGATAATCCATCTGGTAGCAACGGAACACAGCCTTGAGACAACTCTCATCAAACGACTTGTTATGCGCCACAAGCGGCAAACCTTCAATCATTGGCTCAATCTGTTTCCAAACCTCAGGAAACACAGGAGCCTCCTCAGTATCCTGCCTAGTTAATCCATGCACCTTAGTATTCCAATAAGTATAGTAATTTGGCTCTGGTTGAATCAACGAATAAAAGCTATCCACTATCTCCCCATCGCGCACAATCACCACACCCACAGAGCAAACACTTGTCCGCTCGTTATTAGCCGTCTCAAAGTCTATCGCCGCAAAATCTCTCATTATTCTATTTGCATACTTTTGGCGCAAAGATACAACATTTTTCCATAAAACCTTGTAAGTTTCATAATTATTACCTATATTTGCGAACGAATAGAGCTAGTCTCTTTTCCTAGATGTAGTGAAACAACGAAGCGTTATATCAGCTCCTCGCTTCTAATATAAACAACTCTTGTGGTAGCTGGAGAGAACTAAAAACTTATAGACTATGAAGAAAAACATTATGATGCGATTGTTGATGGCTTTTGTCATAGCATTCGGTGTGCAGACTACGGCAAACGCTCAGTTGGGTGGACTGCTAAATAAGGCGAAGAAAGCTGCTAAAGACAAGGTTGAGAAGAAAACCGATAACACAACTAGCAGTACACAAACAAGTTCAAACACCCCAAAAAACGTAAGTACAGTAACCCCAAAAAAGAAAATTGAGCTAACCAATTTCTTTGTTTCTTTCAATGAAGGAGTAAAGACAGACTGGGATTATTCATCAAGTTTTAAGGCGATTGACTCTGACATGAAATACTGGATTCATCGACTGAGAACATCCATCGAGTGGGGTGTTCCTGATATGGTAGACAAAGAGGCTCTTGAGCGTTTGTCATATGGTGTACCTGATTTCGAGTTTGCCGATAAGAAATATCATAGTTATGACAAAACATACGACTCTGAAGCCTACAGGCTAATTGAAGCTAAGATAGAAGCTATTCAGATTGCAAATAAACTGCTAACTGGCGAAGAGAAAACTTGGAATCCGATGGGCGACACCGATGAGCAGAAAGCCAAGAAACAAGAGGAGATACTCAAGATGAAGAAGGTGGCATTGCTGAATATATACAAGGGAATGGCAGAAAATAAACGATATGCATTCGGTGCTGCCGTACCAAAAGGTAATGATGCGTATCTTACAAAACTTGTTCAGGACAACTTCCCTGAATGGGGTAAAGTCGTCGCTTCTAGCATGAACAAGAAGACCATACCAAACACAAATTATCCTAATCAGGGAAAGCGTGTTTTCCCATGTAGTGTGGTTTGCGAAGACCAGGGATTTAAAATGGTTCATTACCTCGTCCTTCTGGAACCATCTAAACCCAATGAAAAGCCAAAGTTACCAGAAGGGGCCAATGAACAAGAATGGAATAGATCTGTAGAATTAGTTAAGTAATTAATATAGTCAGAATAATGAAGTCGGAGATTAGTTAATTCTCCGACTTTATTATTGTTTTATTCTAAAATACTTTAGCAGCTCCTTGTACATATCCTGTGCTGTCAGACAAGTGTCTGTAAGATAGCCATCAATGTGCCCCCACTCTTTCAAGCCACGATAATAGAACATCTTCAGTTCGTCTGTGATTATGAAAGGAACAATATCATTAGCCAAGCATTCTTTAAACATAAGCAGTCTGCCAACGCGGCCATTACCATCTTGGAAAGGATGAATCTGCTCAAATCTCACGTGGAAGTCGAGAATATCCTCAAAAGACTTATTCTTTTTCTGATTATATTCATCCAATAGTGCTTTCATTTGCTTGTGCACATCTTCTGGCGCACAAGTATCTTGACCACCTACCTCATTTGGTAATCGTTTATATTCGCCCACAGCAAACCAATCTTTTCTACTATCTGATGTTCCTGATTTCAGTAACAGATGTAGATGCTTTACCAATGCTTCTGTCAGTTTATCTTCAGTATGGTCGATGATATAGTCGATACAACTGAAATGATTCACTGTCTCTACAACGTCATCCACATTCACAGAGCTATCAGTAACACTAATTGTATTGGTTTCGAAGATATATCTGGTCTGATCGTGCGTCAGCTTACAGCCCTCAATATGGTTTGAGTTGTATGTAAGGTCTATCTGGGTACGATGATAGATACCACCCTTTAGTTTCGAAGCCTTTTGCTCTCTTAATGCCTTAAGTAGTGGCGATAACTTTTTCTTATTCGCAGCACGTTTGGGCAAAACGGCATCTACAGGAATATTCCAGGTCTTTCCTGTTAAGAAAGCCCCCTCAATCTTCCCTTGAGCACAATAATTTCGAGCCGTACGCTCAGAAATACCATACTTTTCTGCAAACTTACTAACTGATATATACTCCATACTTCTACTCTATCGGCAAGTTTTTACGCCAATTCACGCCGCAAATATACAATTTTCTGCCGATACCGGCAAGTTATTTGAAACAAAAACCACCAAATACTTCACATTTTTACTCAATCGCCAAGTTTTTATTACTTACATTTTTCTTTCGAATACCCTCACACCCTCCCGTTTTTGCTTCGGAACCCGCATAAATACTAGGGATGCATTACGGGAGGGTTTGTATGAAACCCTCCCGTAATGGGTCCCTATAAACCTCCCGTTTTTGGAAATTAATTGGCTGATTATTTTTATGTTTCAGGGATAATTTGTATCTTTGCACCTCGATAAACATTAAAATCAAATATGCAAGAAAAGGAATTATTAGAAAAGGATGTTCCCTGGGGATATTCGTTGTGCTTTAACGATGATTGTGCTAATATTGATAAGTGTATGCATTATCAAGCCAGATTGCTGATGTCGAAGGATCGGTATTCTGGAAATGCTATCTATCCAACAGCTTGGCAGGATGGTGAATGCAAATGCTTTAGTGAGAAGAAACTTATTGAAAAGGCATGGGGATTTAAGGGTCTATATAAAAATGTGCCAAGGTATCTTGTGGCTGAAGCCAGAAGAAGAGTCAGAGGTTATTTTGGTAACGGAATGAGTGTCTATTATCGAATGAATAGCGGAGAAAATACACTTTCGCCTAAACAGCAAGAAGACATCATGAAGATAATATCTGAGTTTGGAAGTACTGAAGATGTTAAATTCGACCACTATATTACGAAGTGGAACTTTGATTTGTCTTTTTGTAGATAAGGTTGACACCTAAAGTCACCTTTTATGAAAAGGAAGAAATTAGATCAGTATCAAAAGGCTCAGAATCGAGCTCTTAGTTAC
>ONAK01000109.1 GCA_900315765.1 uncultured Prevotella sp.
TCATCTTCAGTAAAAAGAAAAATGTGATTTTTTGGGAAACATCAAGTCGTTTCATTCTGCAAAGTTTAGGTTTACGTTTACCCATGTATATATACATGCATTTCTAAACTTAAAGATTAAACCTTCTTCTATCCTGATTTTGGTTTACTATACCTTATTATATATATAAGAACATCTAAACTTAAACCTAAACTTATGGCATTGAATTCCATCCATTTTTCTTTTAGTTGAAACAAGTATTTGGTGACTGGATGTGGTTATTGCCTTAATTTATATTAAAAACAGACACGTTCTGCAAGAAAAACGTGCAAAACAAACGTAATGTCATGAGAAATTATTAATTTTGCGAGCAAAATTTGCAGAACGTGCTGTATAGTCGTAATGCAATGTGTGTTCTAACAATAGTGTTTAACAATTAAAATATCGAAAAGTAGTCGAAGTGGCAAAAATGGTCGGATATTTTGAGGAAATCGAGTCTGAAAATCTGAAAAAATCAATTGGGTGCAACACTCTTATTATAAAGGGTTGCACCCAATTCTTTTTTAAGATTCACGATTTTGGCTCTGCGCCTCTAATCATTATAGCTCCCTTTTCTTTCGTTTTTATGGTATTTACGAGAGGTTTCATGCGTATGGTGAGAACGGTGTCGGAAGGCTGGATGTCACTAATGGTCTCGTAGCCATCACTATAGACTGTGAGCGTTTTGCCTGTGAGAGGTATCCAGAAGATAAAATGACCGGAAGTATCAGTGGCGGTTCCCTGTTCATATTTTGAGAGCGAGACCCAGGCATCGGCCAGCGGCTTGCCGTCATCGCTGGTGACGTAGCCTTCAATACGCCTACGCTGGGTCCGCAATTCTGGGTGTTGCTGCATGTATGCCTCACTCAGCGTATCAAGAGTGGTTGTTATTTCTATGATGGCGTCGACAGATGGCAGGAAGCCGTAGCGTGCCTTGAACTGTTCCTTTGATCTGTCATCCTTATAAATATTAATAGTGTTTATCATCTGTTGTTGCCTACTGATATAAGCAAACAAACGAATGGAGTCTGGAAGGATTTCACCGTTGACAACAACGACGAAAGAGTCTTTTTTTTGTGTATGTCCTGTACCAGTGATCCGTATAGTATGGCTAGTCTCCAAGTTTGTGGGTACAATATTAAGCCCTAAAATATTGTCTTGCAGATATTCTTCGTTTTGTCTCTGGGCAAGGAAAACCTGGCGTTCCTCCTCCGTTGCCAGAAATGGCACAGGAACGCAGTATTTTACGTTCACAGGGTGGCCAAACTGATTTCCCGGAGTCCATTTCGGCATTAGGCTGAGGATGCGAAGGCTCTCTTCACCCAGTTGCTGTTCTATCTGCTGCTTCAGCTGCTGCTGTCTGTCGGCACTCTCTTGGCTCAGGCGTAGGGTATCATAATTCAACTTCATAATCTTAGTAACTTTGTAGTTGGAGGTATAGCCCAGGCTGTCGACCACGAAAGTGGTGATGACACGCCCCGTCGCGCCGTACTCCATGGCCAGGTCGGGATAGCGTATGTTCGACTTGATAAACTCCATCAGGGCTCGGTCGCCCCCAGGAAACTGTGGCATTATTTCCCCACAGTCATAGACCTTAGCTTCTGCGGATGGGGGGGGAGCCTGGGCTAGCAATTCTGCCCGCGGCCGCTGCTCAGTCTCCATCCTGACCGGCTCATCCTTCGCAGGCAAAGCGACGGGCTCTTCTGCAGCAACTATGGCCGATTTGTTGTCTGATGCTGTGGGTATTTCTGTTGTATTTGTAGTCTGCTGGGCTATTGCCTGCTGCTTTTCAGCATCGTGGTTCAACAGAAAGATGCCTGTCACCAGTGCGATAGAGGCTGCGATGCCAATGCCCCAGTAGAGCGGTTTCCGCGATGTCGTCTTTTGGTCGATGACCCCGCGTTCAAACTGTGCCCACTCCTTGTCCACGTCAGGCATGCCAATTTTTTTGTCAATATCCTGCTGCTTCATCTTACTTTGCAATTTTAAGGGTTTTACGAATCTTTTCCAGTGAGCGCGTGATGTGCTTGTTCACCGCTGAGGCGCTGATGCCGAGGACGGTGGCCGTCTCTTCGTAGGTCATCTCCTCATCGTAGTGCAGACTCAGTACGCGACGGTCTTGCTCTGTCAGGTTTTTGTCAATGACTTGCTGAAGTTGCTGCAGCAGCTCCTCGCGTTCCTCGCTCTCGGTGGCGGCGATGTCCTGCCGAAGTTCATCCTCCATCTGCCGCTGCAACTGCCGCGAGCGTAGCGTGTGTAGGCACTGGTTGCGCGTAGCCGCCAGCAAGTAGCCTCGGATACTATCATCGGCTACCTGCGGTTTTCGCTTCCAGATTTGGACAAACACCTGATGCACCGCATCCTTGGCATCGTCAGCATTCTCCACCATCGAGAAAGCCATGCGGTACATGTGCGGATAGCTGTCCTTGAACAGGCGCTCAAACTCTTGTTTGCTGTAATTCATAAATGTCTTTTGCCCTTTATTCGTATAAAAGACCCTCGGACGTTCAAATCAAATACCCCTCATTGCAATTATTTTTATTGAAAGCGTGAATTTTTTAATCTCTCTTTCCCTCCATCTTATCTATAAATGTTTCGTAAATGAGAGGATAAGCATCACTTGCATTGAATGTTATGCCAGGACGTAATAGAGTCAGGTACGTATAATTCATTGGAACCTGCGTAGATAGTCCTAGTATAATTAGCGCTGTCATGCCTGAAGGTAAAACTTGGGCATTATCACGGGTTGCTATAGCTTGTACCACTTTGTCAACAGTGGGAAGTACAATTCCGAACCGACTTTTTCGAGGTTTGGCATAAATGCCTTGCGCAATCTTTGTCAATACTCCCTCATTGGTTAGTTCAGACAAAGTGCTACCAACAAACTCAGCGTGATATTCTGGGAAGGCAGATCGGAACAGAATACTATCTTCAGGCATCGCCTCTATGCGTTGCCTTAAAGTATTGCTATCTATAGAATGTTCATTTATCATACAACCTTTGAAATTTTGATGATTTTTCACTTATTTGAATAAACTCATATTTGGGTTGGTTTAAACATGTGCCATCTGCACTGATTTCTAATTGCAGATAATCATCAAAAATGTTCCTTTTTATATTTTCCGAAAGGAATTTCCTCATTTTTGTACTATCGATGCTTATATGATACTTTGCAGAAACAGATGTTTCTTTGTTGTCAAATTGTGGAATGCCGTTCTTTCCCCATTCTTTGAGGATATCTAATTCTTGCCATTTCTTTTCTTCTCTGTAACAACGCAATATTGAGTTAATTTCAACAAAATTAAATCCTATCGCTTTAAAATTGTCTATAAAATCCTTTTCTCCAAATGATCTGCAAAATTGAAGAGCAAATTCTGCAGCTTTAATAGGTTTTTCCTTAAATCCATATATTGAAGCGTTGAATTTATTTAGGGCATCCTTATCCCAAGTATCAATTTTGTTTTCATAAGCATACCATTGCATCAAAGGATACGACGCACCTGAAGTCGTATAGACAGGTTTGAAATAAGCTGTAATTATTTTCTGGGGCATATCCTTAATCTCGTCCAATGATATGGAAACTGCCTCTTTTCTTTGCGCAAATAACACATTAGCACAAAGTAACATTATAAGTACAATACATGTACGATTCGCTTTCATTCCTTATTGTTTGTTTATTATTTATTTCTGTTTGAACGCTAACATTGAAAAAACTGAGATTATTATAGAAATCATATTACTCTCTCTTTCCCTCCATCTTATCTATAAATGTCTCGTATATGAGAGGGTAAGCATCACTTGCATTAAACGATATGCCAGGACGCAATAGAGATTGCATATCATTAGTAAACTCAGGATCTTCCATCTTCTCCAGCATGTTATTGACATACTGCTTATAAGATGGAGCCTTGTCAACGACAAACTCCATATATTTCTTGTAGCATTGAAGAACTTTATCAACATCTACTTCCTTTCGTTGTAAAGCGATATAAAGGTCAAAGAGGTCACGACCTTTCTTTCGCTGGTAAAGGGCACGAAGTTTAGTGCCCAGCAATTCTTCAAAATGATAGGTGGTTAGTTCGGCTTCGCCAGTGAACCAAGAGTTCTCGACTCGGAATGGAACTTTGGTCAAGCCAAGCACGTTAAAATGTTCGAAGCAATTGATTTCAACTTTCAGACGTATTTGTATCGTTGGCGGTATTTCCGACTCCATACGGAAAAGCATAGTGTTATTATATCGTTTCTGCTTAGTAACTCTATCTGGCAACCAGTCAAGAACTTCCCCTAATCGATACATTATAGGCTTGATTGGACCAGGAGCAATCTGAACCAAATCTATGTCTTCACTATACCGTGGCTGAGGAGACAGATAGAGTTTATGCAAAGCTGTTCCTCCTCGAAATGCCAACTGCGATGCAAGGAACTCATCGCTAAAGATGGAAACCAAGGCACGACATATAATCAGGTCTTGCTCAATCTGGGCGTTATCAATCCAAGGTGCGTGATTACTCCATTGTTGTATGGCTGTTCTGTTAATCATAAATCATCTTTTTCAATTTGAACGTTTATATTTATCTTCCATCGACTATTTCTTTCGGAAGTATTATCTTCTGCCGATGTACTTAAAGGCATATACATGAGAGAACCTGGTAAGTTTCGTATTTGTTCATACAATTCATCTGCCAGTTCATTTTCTTCTACTACATGTTCAAGTATGTACCCAAGCCGCTGCCAAGTCACTTTTTTTACAAAGGAAGCAAGCGAAGCAAACTGGCTCTTAATGTTAATCTGTTCTGACAACTCTTCAAGTATCGTTGCTACGCGAGACAATCCTCCTACGTGCTGTTGATATTGTACAAGGTCGGCAGCCGTCAAGAGAGGATTGGAAATACGAATGGTACCAGTTTCTGTGTTTTTTGTTATGAGAGCATCCTCTGGTAGTCCCTCGCGATAGAACCAGTCGATGATAACATTCCGCGTTGAAACGACCCGACGCTTTGGGAATGTGGTCATCACAGAGAATTGCTGTGGACGCTGATGAGCGGCACCAAGCAATTCAGCAGCACTGAGCATACATACATAGTAGGGCTTGCTGAGATAAGCCATCAACTGGTCAATATAATAGGTAGCAGGAACGGAACCACGTAAAACATATTGAACAGGGATGATAACATAGAAGCCACGATACACACTGGCTATGGTCTTGTTGGAACAGAGTCTGTATAGTTCGTTCTGAAGAATTTGCTCTGAAGAGTACATTCCTGTCTCTCTCACGTCCTCAATAGAAAACGTGGGAAATCCATGAATAGCTCTATCCTTAATCCACTTTTGTAAAGTCATAATGAATGATTTTGGTGCAAATATAATAATAAATTCATTAAAAACGTGCAAACAATTCAAAAAAGTCACTTCATTTTATGCTATTTTAATTTAGAACGGTAGTTTTCGAGGGCTGAACTATCATTTTTGATGTCCTAAGTAATGCATCCTCAGTTTATTCCGCAGTTAAAAGAGATGTGTTTTCAGAAGGGGAGGGAACATGAGATGGCACATTCTCAGTAAAAAGAAAAATTTGTTTTTGGGGGAAACATCAAATTGTTTCATTCTGTAAAGTTTAGGTTTACGTTTACCCATGTATATACATGCATCTCTAAACCTAAAATGTTAAACTCAATTATTATGGTTAGGGTTTACTTTACCTTATTATATATATAAGAAAATCTAAACTTAAACCTAAACTTACACCGCCAGAATTCGTCTGTTTTTCTTTTGACAGAAACAAAATTATGGCAAGATGAGATGCCTGTTCGTCTAAATATGTTAAAAAGCAAACACATTCTGCAAGAAAAACGTGCAGAATGAGCGTAAAGTCAGAAGAAATCATTAACTTTGCAAACAAAGTTTGCAGAGTGTTTCTGAGGGCTATAGTTCTCCAGATTACATGAAGCATTTACAGTTATCGATTGTGAGACCTAAGTCGAGCAATTTATTGTAAAACCAAAAAATGAAAATATGACATAGAAAGAGATTATTCTGCCGTAAAAACACGTTTATTGTTGCCATGAGCGTGTAAAAACGTGCAGAATGTGTCGTAAAAGAGTCGCCAGTAGTTTACAAAAAATCTGTAACTCGTTGATAATCAACATCCGTTAGCCGCCGCTCAGGCTGCCGTGGAGGAGGCTTAAAGCTTCCAACACAGAACATTAGCTCCTATCATCAAGGCAAATGCTTGACCATTCAGGCATTTGCCTTTT
>ONAK01000039.1 GCA_900315765.1 uncultured Prevotella sp.
CGAGGCGGTGTCGCTGATGATAGACGTGCTCAGGACGTTCTTCCTCATCGTGCTGTCGATACTCGGGCCGCTGGCATTCGGCATAGCGGTGTACGACGGTTTCCAGAGTACGCTCACGGGGTGGATGTGCCGGTATATACAAGTATATCTCTGGCTGCCGATTGCCGACCTGTTCAGTTGCATACTGGCGAGAATCCAGCAACTGTCCATTGAGCACGACATCATGCAGATGCAGACAGACCCGGGCTTCTCGCTTGACTCGTCGGACGGGGTTTACCTTATCATGATGCTGATAGGCATCATCGGCTACTTCACCGTGCCTACGGTGGCCGGATGGGTGATTCAGGCGGGCGGCATCGGCAACTACAACCGCAACGTGAACAAGTCGCTGACCAAGAGCGGAGGCGCTATGAAGAGCGGTGCGCTGTGGCTAGCCAAATAGAGAATATGAACAACGGTTTGGTCGGTGTGGAGTTCGTACTCGTTTGCAGAGAAGCAGCGGGAAAAGATATACGTGCTGGACGGAGGCAAGTCGCTGATGCTGGCACTCTCGCAGGACCTTTCTCAGAACCGTCCGGCAGAGGCGAGGGAACACGTCCGCCGCTTTCACGAACTGTTCTTTACGCTGGCACCAGAAAAGAGTGCCATTGAAAGCAACGTGCATCGTGCGCTGGTAATGGCAGACAAGAGTGCCTACAACTACTACCATGACTTTGCGGAGCAGGGCTTTTACAACCGCATCATTGCGGGTAATATCAACCAGACGGTGAGGGTGGACAGCGTGGTGTGCGACTTCGACAGCTATCCGTATCAGGTGAGGACGTTCGCAAGGCAGACAATCATCCGTGAGAGTAACGTGACGGAGAGGACGCTGGTGACGGAGTGCCGACTGATGAACTCCAGCCGCTCGGACGACAACCCCAACGGCTTCCAGATACGGAACTTCACGATCATCGAGAACAGGGACATCAGGACGGTGAAGAAATGAAGGACGTGGAATCGGGAATCTCCTTTCTGAAGGAAGTGAGGCAGAATGTGGTGAGAGGCATCAGGGCAAGGCTTGATGCGCTCTCGCCTGAGCAGAGGCTGCACGTGGTCATCGGGATGTTCGGCATCCTCGTGGTGCTATTCCTCTACTGCATCTGGCAGACGGTGACGGACATTGCCGACAGGAAAGAAAGCACGAACATCGTGATTGAACACATTGACAGTCCCATCATCGTGGATGGGAAACAGGATTATTCACAACTTAAAGACATAGTAAATGGAACAGGAAGGAAAAAAGGAACTGGAGCAGTCGCAAGGCGGGGCCTCGGACAGCTCATCCCCGGAGGGGCAGAAGAATGAGAGTCAGAAGCAGGAACCGAAGCCCAGGAAGGAACTGACTGAGGAAGAGAAACTGAAGCGTAACAAGATGATGGTGCTTGGTGCTGCCGTCATCGGCATGGTGGTCATCGTGCTCTGGCTGTTCAGTTCGCTGGGTGGCGGTAGCGACGATGCCGTGGGCAGAAGCGGTTTCAATACCGAGATGCCTGACGCTGACAAGGGAAGTACTGGCATTGCCGACAAGAGCAAAGCCTACGAGATGGACGGCGTGAAGAAGAACCAGCAGGCACGGCACGACCTGGGAGCCTACTCGGTGAGTGAGACGGATTCCGTCGCGGTGACAGACGACATGGACCTGATGGCAAAGGCTGAACACAAGGACGAAGAGGTGTCGCCAGCGAAGCAGAGGGTGCAGCAGTCGGCGGCGGCGTGTAACGAACTGAGCCAGACGCTCGGCAGTTTCTACCAGCCTTCGGGTGACGCTGCCAACGAGGAACTGAAGAACCGCATAGCGGAACTGGAGCAGAAACTGACGTCACAGACTGCATCAAGCGGGAGTAATGTTGATGACCAGTTGGCCTTGATGGAGAAGTCCTATCAACTCGCTGCCAAGTATATGCCAGCGGCACAGGGTGGAAACGGTCAGGTAGCATACGCAGGAGCAAGTGAACAGGGAACTTCGGGCCAGCAAGGAAAGAAGCGCAAGGTCTCGCCCGTGCAGCAGGTGGCAAAGACGGTGGTCTCGGCCCTGGGCAATCAGGTGTATGACAGTGAGGATGACGATGGCGGCTTTGCCTTCAACTCTTTCAATACTGCGGTAGGTTCGGGTGGCGGTGTGACGCGCAAGAACACCATTTCGGCATCGGTATATGGCTACCAGACCGTGACTGACGGGCAGACGGTGAGACTACGGCTGTTGGAGCCGATGGCAGTTGAAGAGCGCATTATCCCGAAGAACTCTATTGTGGTCGGCGCGACGAAGATCCAGGGCGAACGGCTCTGCATCACCATCACCTCGATAGAGAACGGCAGGATGATCATTCCCGTGGAGTTATCAGTCTATGACACTGACGGACAGGAAGGCATCTTCATTCCCAACTCAATGGAGGTGAGTGCCGCCAAGGAAGTTGCAGCCAACATGGGCGGATCGATGGGAAGCAGCATCAATGATGCGAACCGTTAAAGTGCATCTGAAAGCTGGGTATCAGGTGCTGCTCTACCAGAAGGAGAATTAAGTGTATAACCAATTAACAAACAGACAAACGACAATGAGAATGAAGAAAGTATTGATGATGGCTTGCGCCCTGATGGTGGGCGCAAGCGCAGTAAGCGCACAGGAAACGACACTGCCACAGGACGGCGACTTGTTTCAGGGACTGACGCGCAGTATTACCTACGACCGCATGATTCCGCCTCACGGATTGCAGGTGACCTTCGACAAGACCGTGCATATTATCTTCCCTGCCTCCGTGACCTACGTGGACTTAGGTTCGGCGAACATCATGGCGGGCAAGGCTGACGGGGCGGAGAATGTCATCCGGGTAAAGGCCGCCAAGCGATGGTTCAAGGGCGAGACGAACATGAGCGTCATCACGGAGGACGGCAGTTTCTATGCCTTTAACGTGAAGTATGCCAAGGAGCCGGACAAACTGAACATCGAGATGAAGGACTTCATCCATGACGGTTCGGCGGTGAACAGGCCCAATAACTCGATGGACATTTATCTGAAAGAACTCGGCTCGGAGAGTCCCGTACTGGTGCGGTTAGTGATGAAGAGCATCTGGAAGCAGAACGAGCGCATCGTGAAGCACATCGGCAGCAAGGGCTTTGGCATCCGCTTCTTGCTGAAGGGCATCTATACGCACAACGGATTGCTGTACTTCCACACGGAAATCAGGAACTCCAGTAACGTACCGTTCGATGTGGACTATATCACATGGAAGATCGTGGATAAGAAGGTGGTGAAGCGTACGGCCATTCAGGAGCAGGTGATCCAGCCCCTGCGCACACAGAACTTCGTACTGAACGTATCGGGCAACTCATCGGAACGTACAGTATGGACGATGGATAAGTTTACGCTGCCCGATGACAAGTGTCTGGTGGTGGAACTGGCAGAGAAGAACGGCGGGCGTAATCAGCAGTTCGTTATTGAGAACTCGGACCTGGTACGTGCGAAGTTAATCAGTGAACTCAAAGTGAAGTAGAAGAGGAACAAAAAAGGAACATAATGAAGAAACTATTGATGCTGGGAGTGCTTGCCCTGACTATGGGGCAAGCCTCCGCACAGCGATGTCTGCCCAAGATGCAGGGTATTGAGCTTAGCGGTGCTTTCGTGGACGGCAAGCCGTTGGGTGCAACCTTCAGTGGCGGTGTGGCGCTGTCAACCTACACGAAGAACGGCAGCAAGTGGGTGTTCGGCGGCGAGTACCTGCAGCGTGAATACGGCTACGACGAGGACACGGCCATTCCCGTCGTTCAGTTCACGGCGGAGGGCGGCTACTATCAGAAGTTGCTCACGGATGCCAGTAAGACATTGTTTATATATGGCGGCGTGTCGGCACTGGCCGGGTACGAGAGCGTGAACTGGGGAAAGACGCTGCTGCCTGACGGTGCCACACTACAGGACAGGGATGCTTTCGTCTATGGCGGTGCGCTGACGCTGAACGTCGAGGTGTATCTGTCAGACCGTCTGGCGTTGACGGGCAGTGTGCGTGAGCGCTGTCTGTGGGGCAATGACACGGGGCATTTCCATACGCAGTACGGCGTGGGGCTGAAACTGATGATCAACTGACAGGCGATGACGATAGAGGAAATACGGGACATGCCCATCACGGACTTCATGCACAGACTCGGCTGCAAGTCAACGAAGAAGCGGGGCAAAGAAGTGTGGTTCCATGCGCCTTACCGCTCGGACAGTACCCCGTCGTTCTGCGTGAATACGGAGAAGAACATTTTTAATGACTTCGGGGCGGGTGTCGGCGGTGACATTTTTACCCTTGCCGGGCTGATGATCAACTCTGGTGACTTCATGGCACAGGCGAGGTACATCGGCGAGGTGACGAACAATCCGATAGAACGGTCAGAGCCTCCGAGGTATGAGCCAGAGCCAGCGGTGCCTCAGTTCACGGACGTGGAGGTAAAGCCGCTGGGTCATCCGGCACTGTTGGCCTACCTTCGGGAGAGGGGCATACCCTCGGACATCGCAACGGCGAACTGCGTGGAGATTCACTACAGGCTGCACGACAAAAACTATTTTGCCGTCGGATTCCCTAATGAGGACGGCGGCTACGAGATACGCAACAGGTTCTTCAAGGGCAGCATCCCGCCAAAGGCAGTATCGCTCATCAGGCACGGCTCGGCTACAGTCAACGTTTATGAGGGATTTGTGGACTTCCTTTCGGGGCTGACACTCGGCTATGGCAGAACGGAGGACAATCTTGTGCTGAACTCTGTCGCCAATAAGGGAAAAGCGTACAGACATCTGGACGGCTACGACCTCATCAAGTGCTGGCTCGACAATGACAACGCGGGTCGGCAGTGTCTCGAAGTCCTGCAAAAGCGGTACGGTGAGAGGGTCAGGGACTTCTCCGTCGTGTTCCGTCCCTGCAAGGACGTGAACGAATACCTGCAAATGCAATTAAAGAACAAACAACAAACAAAATCGAAACTGAAATTATGAAGAAACTATTGAAGAAAGTGATGATGTGCGCCACGATGATGGCCGCACTGGTGGGTTTTACTTCCTGCGAGGATGACCTGGATATTCAGACCAACTACCCGTTTGAGGTGGAGGTGATGCCCGTGCCGACAAAGGTTTTGCGTGGGCAGACGGTGGAAATCCGCTGCCACTTGGCGAAGGAGGGCGACTATACCCACACGCTCTATACCATCCGTTGGTTTCTCTACGACGGCACGGGTTCGCTCCGAATGGAGAACGGCACGATCCTCCAGCCCAACGACCGCTATCTGTTGGAGAATGAGACCTTTCGGCTTTACTATACCTCAGCCAGTACGGATGCGCACAAGTTCATCGTGGTCGTGGAGGACAGCAACGGCAACAGCCAGATGCTGACGTTCAACTTCAACAACGAGAACAAGAAGGATGAAAAGGATGAGGATTAGACTGCTGTCGCTCCTGTGCCTCTGCACGGTGGGGATGGCGAGGGCGACACCCAACAACCTGCCATACACGGAAAAGCAGTTTGAAATGGCCGTCGCCTGCATCAAGCACTTCGAGGGCTGGCACACGACCAAGAACTATCCGTATGTCGGCTATGGGCATCAACTCCAAAAAGGCGAACGATACTCGGCACGGACGATGACCAGGAAACAGGGTGACTTGCTGCTCCGTCTTGACTTGATGCGAAACTTATATCTGTTCCGTGGCTACGGCAAGGATGCGCTGCTACTCTCGGTACTTGCCTATAATGTCGGGCCATACGCCATCCTCGGCAACTCTAAGCGTCCAAAGAGCCGACTACTGCGAAAGATCGAGCGTGGCGACAGGAACATCTACAATGACTACATCGCCTTCTGCCGTTGGCATGGCAGACCAGTGAAGTCCATCAAGTTCCGTAGGCAAGTAGAGTTTGACCTATTCTTTGTGAAGTAGATAGATGGAGGCAAATGGAAGATGGTATCTTCTATTTGCTTCCATTTTTCGTTGTTTGTAACAACCTTTTTTGGTTGTAAACCTAAAATACAACCTTTTTTGGTTGTAAAAGATAAAAACAACTGAAAAAGGTTGTTGCTTACCAATTTTTTTCGTAATTTTGCACCCGAAGCCACTAAAACATGTTATGAAATATGGAGATTAAGGCAATAATTACAGGCGATATAGTCCGTTCGGAGCAGATTGCTTTAGACAAGCGAGACTTGTTGATTAAAGTCTTGCGCGATATTGTTGAAGACCTACAGAAGATAAGCCCTATGAAGATGGAGATGTTTCGTGGGGATAGCTTTCAGATTGTCGTTGAATGTCCTGAAACATCATTGAAAATCGCATCAATGATACGGGCAGGTTTGAAATCGTATTCTCCGACAGATGCAAAAGAAGTGTGGGATGCACGAATATCCATAGGAATAGGAACGACAGACTATCAGGGTGATAGCATAGTAACATCTGACGGTGTGGCTTTCAAACTGTCGGGCAGAGGACTTGATGCGATGGAAAAGAACAGGCTTGCAGTCAGTACCTGTTGGCATGATGTGAATGAGGAATTGGATGCAGGTCTTGCATTTGCTGATGACCTCATTACTGGCTGGAGTGTCAATCAGGCGAAGGTAATCTATCTTTCTGTTGCCCAAGAACTATCACAAGCCGTTATAGCAAATAGCATTGAGAAATCACAGCAGAATGTCAGTAAGATGCTGACATCTGCAAAGGAATCGCTGTTAGTGCGATTCTTAAACCGTTTTGAAACAATCATTATAAAGCATAAGGAACTATGAACATTCTCATTCTTATCAAGTTACTTGTAGCACATATTATTGGTGACTTTTTCCTCCAGACCGACACTATTTGTGAAGGAAAGAACTCGAAGGGCTTTAGGCGTCTTATATATCTGGCCATTCATAGCGGAATTAACGCTGTACTGGCATATCTCCTTGTAGGAATGTGGGAGTGCTGGCTGATTCCGATTGTGGTCTTCGTCACTCATTCTATAATAGATTATGTGAAGTCATGTGTGAATAGTAAAGATACTTGGGTATTTATTATAGACCAGTTGGCGCATGTTACGGTTATCGTTTTGTTATGGGCATGGATAACAGACACGCAATTATGCTTGAGTGGTGATTGGCTGTCGGACTATCGGATTTGGGTGGTGGCTGTCTGTTATCTGTTGGCTTTGAAGCCTTCTTCTATTCTTTTGGGGACTTTCATTGCAAAGTGGACTCCCAAGGAAAACGTTCAGAATAGCCTGCCGAATGCAGGATCTTGGATTGGCTATCTTGAAAGAATACTGATACTGACATTCATGCTGGTCGGCTGCATGGAAGGTATCGGGTTCTTGCTTGCAGCAAAATCCGTATTCCGTTTTGGAGAATTGACAAAGGCAAGGGAAGTCAAGATAACCGAGTATGTTATGATAGGCACGTTATCAAGTTTCACCATTGCGATTTTGTTAGGTGCCGTTGCAGTGAAAGTGCTGGGCAACTAACCTGTTGGCTCTCGTTTCAGCGGTTTCTTTTTCGCTTCCTTGTTCTTTCCCGCAATCCGAAAGAAAAAGGGAGCCGAGGATTTTGCTTTCCTCGGCTCCCACCCGTGGTTAATACAATTCTGCGAAAAGGTCGGGTTCTATCACCATGTTTCTGTAGCCCTCCAACTTCGTGGTGCCTTTGAGATACTGGTAACCGAAACGGCAGCGGAGACACTGGCGCTTGTCACAATACTCACGCTGCTGTTGGATAAGTGCCTGAGTCTGTCCTGCGCTATCGGCATTGATGCCGTACTGCTGCCAGTGCTTGGTGATGGCGTTCTTCTCCGCCTTGCACACTTCAATGAGGTCGAAGGCTTGGTCACAATACTTTTCCTGCGCCATCTCACGACCGTATGCGAAGAGCATGGGCACGACTGCGTTAATGACTATCAGATTCAGCCGTTCTGCGGTCAGTTGATTGGTGCCCGTCTTGCTTGTCGCTCCGAAATGGCAGCGTGTCTGCCAATAGGGTGTGGCAGATACTTTCAGCAGATTCCTCACTTCCGTCATTGTCTCGCATTTGAGCATGGTGTGTAAGGAGGTCTTGCGCTGATAGTACATATTGGCAAGGAATGAGAAAGCAAGGTGCGGAGTGCGGTTGCGTCCGTTGCCCATCGGTTGCCATTGCTTGCCGTCAAGGGGCTGGAGTGAATACTTGTGCGCAAGATAGAGATATTCGTTGCGGAGTTTGGCGAAATAACCCTCGTTCAGTGCATCGTGCTGAAAGCGTTCGGGGATGGTGTCGAGTTCCAATAATCCTGCCTGTCCGAGAAAGAGGGCTTCCAACTGGAAGAGGTCATCGGCGTGGAAGTCTGTCACCGACATTGGCAGCGACTTTGCCCACTGCTCCATCAAGTCACCATTGACACCCATTCCGAAAGTGCGGGCAATGGTCACGAAATAGGCTGCTTCCCAACTGCCAAACTCCTTTGCCCTGCGCCTTATTTCCTCGGTCTGCCATTCCAAACGCTCGGTCTGTAAGGCACTGAGCCATGAATTGACGGTGAGGCGGGTGCAGTTCTCCTTTACGTTCTGATGGCACACCGTCTGCCCTTGATCGGATGCGAGTATCAAGTATCGCTTTGCGACTTCCTGCGGCACCTCCATCGGCATAACGCTGACGGGTTGTCCTGCGGAGTTGATGATGTCCGTATCGGCATTGCCCACCACAGCGAGGATAACGTTGTCATACGCCTTGTCCTTATCCATATTATTCAGATACCAGTCTGATGCGTTCTCGGTCACAACGACATTGCCAATCCATAGTACACCATTCAACTTCAATTTGACATTGAAGTAGTCGGGGGCATCGCCTCGGCGGTTGAATAATCCCGGGTCTATGACCTCCACGTCCTTTCCGTCCGTGGTCTGTCCGTTGTTCTTCACCATCTTATGTTTCCAAACGAATTGCAGTTGCCTTGTCTTGGCGGTTCTCGTTCTGCTGATTGCTTTTATTCTTGCCATTGTCTTTCTGTTTTTTAGTGGCGGGAATGGTTGCCCACTCCCACCTTGTTGATACTTATGCGTGATAGAAGTCTGCATCTACGACTTCCGCTAAGAGACTGCCAATGTCGGGGCATGTAGTGGTATAGGGTTCGTCTATTCCTCGCCAGTCCACGACAAAGCCGTGCTTGAAGTTTGCGTCAATAAAGGATTGCACCAATTCCGTGTCTAAATCGTCAAGTCCGCTAAAATCCCAATACTCGATAGCGTTGACTGCCCATGTAGGTATGGCAAATGTTCCTGCGAATTTCATATTACCTCCTTGTCGTTAAGAATTACCAATAATAGTCTGTTCTCCATGATTATCCCATTGGATGGGTTGCGCTGCTTCAACCAAAAGTGACGGGAGCCAAACCCCCAAATGAAATTACGCTCAAATTCGGGTCTCTGTGGGTCGTGTTCCATCGCCCGTCTCAGTTCTTCCCTGCTATTGCAGAGGTTAATAAGGTTACACAGATATACGAATAGGTCTGAGGTATTAAACTCCCAAAGGATAATCTTGCTTTCAATTTCGATGCTCATAATGATGTCGTTTTAATAATGTAATAGTATTCTTCACTCTCTCTGCCTCGCATAAGTACGGGCTTGCCATTCAGCAAACGGCAAATTTCCTCGTGTTCCGTTCCCATGAAGTCAACGTGCATCCGTTCTTGGTCGGCTTTAAGAATGAGGCTTGTCTCGTCCTCGTTGCCTCCCCAATAACGGCTGTCGCCATTGCCTTTCTCTGTCACTACCTCGGCAATCTCACCCACTGCATCAGCCTTGCGGCTTTTGCAGTAGGGGATAATGGTGATTGCCAGTCCTTTCAAATAGTCTTTCGTGCTCATTGTCTATATCATTTATGTTATTGTATTATGCAGCCTTTAACCGCTGTCCGATAAGGTATGCGTTCTTGTTCACAAGGTCTATGATACGGGCATGGTGTTCCGTAAACTCGTTGCATGCGCCATAGCATTGCAGTACCTTCATAGTCTTTAGCGATACCTCAATCGTCTCTACTCGTTTGCCGTCAATGGTAGCGGATAGGATAAGAGAGTTCTTTTTCAGATAGTATTTGTTGCTGTAAACGCAGTGGTGCATGTGCTCGCCCTCCTGCAAGTATTCCTCAACACTTTCAAGGACATGGACACAGATTAAGCCATCTGTGAAGTGTATGCCGAAGTAGCGGGATTTGAGTTTGCGGAACTTCTCTTCATCTTTTTGGAATTGTTCTATCTTGTCTTTGATATTCTTTTCTATCTCCTTTCTCTCCTTCTTCTCTATCCATCGGTCGTGCTCTGCTTTGAGGTCTGTCGGGCATACATACTTGGCATTATGCAGGTCTTTGCCGAAATAGCGGAGTGCGTCTATATAGTCACACCAAACGGATGCGTCATTGATGGCATAATGGTTACGGATGCAGACTTTCACGGATGCCCAATAGAGGTCAATGTCTCTGTATTGGTCGTAGATGAACTTTCGGGCAAGTTCGTGATAGCCAGCCTTTATAAGTGTCTCGGTCTTGGCATTTGTCAGCAGGGACTCGAAGAGGGCAGACGGCAGGGTTTTGTGAAAGTTCCCGTCAAAGCCGTTGCGTTTCAGTTCGGGGATGATGTCAAACTGAGGATAGACACTGCATCCGTCCACGATGGGGAATGCCGTTGAGTGGGTGCGGATTTCAAGGCTTGAACCACAGAGCCAGTCGTCTATGCAGTAACTAAAGGGTGCGCGGAGCCTTGACGTGGTGCAGGTGTTCCCGTCCTTGTCTATCCACCTCTGCATGACCTCTGTGCAAGTGTAGGTTGTTTTCTCGCCTTTCCACTGGTGGGTACGGATGAAGAAATAGCGGAGTACCTGCAATCCGTCAGCCGTGGTGATGATGCTGAAATAGCCTACTTGCGAAATTTTCTGCTTATTCGTTTCCTTGATGGTGAGGTGCTTTCCGCAGTGAGGGCAGACGGCTTCTTCCGTTCCTTCCTCAGTGACGAAGGTATGTCCGCACTCCATGCAGGTGGTCTTTCCGCTTTTCAGCCGGTAGGCATAGAAGTACACGGAATGGTCGTAGCCCCACTGCATCTGTCTCTTGGTGGCAGGGCGCAGTTTCTTCATTGCTGCCACAACTTGGCGCTGAAAGTCGTTCTTGGGTCTCATAGTCAGAAATTGAATAGCATTGGTTGTACTTGTGCGGTCTGTTCTCTCTTGGCGGTCGGCTTCTTGCGGTTGGCAATGCGGTTGTAGCAGTCCCTTTGGTATTGTGCCATCGCCTCGCGTCTTGCCTCTGCCTTTTCCTCGTCTGTCAGTTCTACCACATGATTAACCGCCACTTGCAGATAGTCCACAGACTTGCCGACTTCGATGTCCTCTTCTTGGTAGTAATGAACTGCCATTCCGTAAATCTCGTCATCCTCAAATCCGTTGCATCCGCTTTCCTGCACTTGATTGAGAATGTAGGTCACGCAGTCGTTGATGTTCTTCTTCGGGTCTGCATACCTTTCAGCAAAGTTGGTGTCATAGGTTGCCATTTCCATAAGGTATGCCTGAATGGTCTCCTTAAATGCTCTTGTTGCGTCCATATTGATAAGTATTTAGATGAATAATTAGATTTTGCCCTGCTCGTGGTAGGAATAGTATGCTCCGTCCGTAACGATAACATGGTCAGAGAAGTGAATACGCATTACTTCACATGCACACTTGATACTCTTCGTCAGTTCATCGTCATATCTGCTCGGTGTCAGGCTTCCGCTTGGGTGGTTGTGAACGGCTGCAAGGATGGTTGCGTTACTCAGTACGGCTTCACGCATGATGATACGAACATCTACACTTGTCTCGGTGATTCCTCCTTGGCTGATTTTCACGGACTTGATAAGTTTGTAGTTGTTGTTCATCAGTAGGATGTGGAATTGCTCTACCTCCAAATCCATCATTTGGGGTAGCATATAGTGATAGATACGGGTGGCGGTGCTCATGTCGGGGCGGAGTTCTGTGGTTGCTGCTTGTCTGCGCTTGCCTAACTCAACTGCTGCCTTAATCTTACATGCGGTCTGAGTGCCTACACCTTCAATGTCCTCCAATTCGTCGAAACGTGCCTTGCCCAGTGTGTTGAGGTTGTTGTTGAACTTGCCCATAACGTGTTTGGCAATATCCACTGCGCTGTACTGCTGTGTTCCGCTTCCGATAAGGATTGCTAATAACTCTGCGTCCGTAAGGCTGTCAGTGCCTAAACGCTGTAAACGGTCGGTGGGGCGGTCTTCGGGTGCCCACTGCTTGATGCTCAGTCTTAATGCTGCTGTACTCATAATCAGTTGTATTGATAATTTGATGTTCTGTGAAATGTCTTTGTCTTGGCGAGAAAGAGGGTCATTCTCACGTCTGCACCTGCTGCCTGCATCTGCTCGATAAAGGCATTGGCAGTGGCACAAGTGGTGCAAATGTCGTCTATCAGCAACACACGCTTGCCGTTGAAATAGTCGGTGTCTATCTGCACGTTGCTCTTTTGTCCGTGCTTCTTGCTGATATGCACTTTCTCACGCTTGCCGATAACTTGGATATGCTCAAAGCCGTTGATTGCATTGCACATGGCGCACACGTCTGCGGAAAATCTCTTGTATCTGCGCTTATTGGTCTGCTCACAACTGGCAGGGATGCAGACTATGACGGTGTTTGTCAAGTCCATTGCGGAAAGGGTCTTGCCAACTATCTGCGCTGCCCACTTGGTTGCATACCTCCGACCTGCTTTGAAGTCGAGCAAGTGGCGCATAGTGTCCTGCGTCTCGAAGTCTGCTTTCCTCATATAGCGTTGAGGGGTGTACTGCATAATGGCGTATTTGAACATATCTGAAAGGGATTAGAGGATGATACGTGCAAGGAATAACACCGTCCAGAAAGCGGCTACAATGAGCCATAGGACGAGGTTTACGACTGCCTTGAAGCAATGCCACAGGATGCGGACTGCCCAAAGGATGGTGCGGAAGAGGAAGTAACCCATAACCGCTAATGTTGTTGTACTGTTATATGCCATAACCTTTATTTTTTATGTGGATCCAGGAGCTGTGAAGTGAAGTTCCTAATGAACCAATCCGTTTCCTCGAATCCACCGTTTTTTTTGCGTCTCCTATCGCCGTTTGTTTGTTCCTGCGGCCCGATCAAAGGTAGCAGAATTGGATTCGCAAAGTTTTTTCGGCGAAATACTACCCCCTTGCGGGTGTGGAGATTTCCCCGAAACCCCTTGGGGCTTGAAACTTTGCCATTCCAATTTGCGTTTTACCTTTGCCACAGGAACAATCAAACATCAGGCGAAAGGGGACAAAAGCGGTGCGTTCGGGAAACGGATTCGCACATTCGGGCTACTCCCGTTCCCTCTCTTCGCCAAGGCGAACGTACTTTTGGGTTGGTAATGCTGTTCGCTGGTGGCGAACTGATGTTAGGAATTATCAGATGGAGTGATTCGTAAAAGCAACCAGAACAAAGCGGATGAGAATAAGAAATCGGCTGTCCTCACCTGCAATACTGAATGCCCTTGCGGTTTCCAGTTTGCAAGTGAGGACAGCCGTTTTCTCTCGTCCGCTGACAGTCGGGCGTGTCTTATAGCCTTGTCAGTGTCTTGCACACTGACAAGGCTATAAGACTTGCCCGACGACATTAACGCTTTTACGACGGTCGGATGTGCTTTTCAGTATCAAATAACGGTGTCAGTGGCCGACGATTGACTATAAAGTGATATGGCTCACGGTTATTGTATGTAGCCTTTGGCTTGACGTTACAGATTGCGAAAGCCTACATTCGGAAAAAGGGGACAACCACAATTCAGTGTGCGCGTCGGCTGAAGCGAACGTGTTCGATCAGGCGGTGGTACTCTGAATTGCGGTTATTCCCCAGATAGTCCGAAGATGTCATCTGCTCGTCTGATGTCTGCTTCGGGCGGCAACAATCGCTTTCGCAACCAAACTTTGGGCAGACAAACGATTCCAAATACTGTTATACGTAACTATAAGTTTCTTATAAAAGACTTCTAAAGGTAACTACTCAGCACCCTGCATAAGTTGAATCAATAGGTCCATGCTGTACCTGTTTATTTAGTAACTACTCATGGCACGGGTACTGAGTAGTTACTTATAACGAGGTAATCGTTAAGAAAATATAATTATTATATTGTTTTTAAAGTGTTACTACCAATAATTAAATACTAATTAGTATCTTTGCCGCAGATAATCACTGTTTTGAATTGCAATTTTACATAATCAACAAATTGAAAGAAGAATACAAAGTTCTTAAAATAAGTATTTGTAGTTTAAAATCGGTTTTAAAATATTAATTATATGGAAACAATCTGCAAGATAGTAATCCAGTTTCAAAGTTTTGGGAGAAATGTCATTTCACCCCTTTATCGTTTAATGGAGCAATACATTCGGGGATTCCGTTTTGGTGATGACGTACTGGAAGATTTAAAGACTTTTGCTAATATATATATTGTAAAAAAACCAGAGAGAGGTGATATTATAGACACTCATACATTTGAAAAACTGACTTATATCTATATCGAGCCACATACGTCGTACTGTTTTACATTCATTATAAACGCGAAGTGTTTCAAGAACATGAGTGATATTATTCCATTACTTTTGTTGCATCGTGAATTTCAAGGTCTTGTTTCTATAGGTGTCGATTTAAATGATTGTGACGTAAAAGAACAACAAAACCTTATATTTAAGTTCAGTAGTTTTCTGCTGTTTTTGAACGACGCAGTTCCTATTTATGGATTTCATAGTTTCTATTTCATCAATGAGAAGGGTGAAAGACATAATTATACCTCTAATGATTCTGTCGCTACTTCATATTATTACATTTCAAACAACAGAGTGACGGCACTGCGTTACAAAGGTGCATACTCAAATAATAGTATTGATAATGCCATCACTCAGGCTAGTCGTTACTTCCAACCTTTGCTTCATGTGGACAAAACTCTTTTTGATTGCCTTTTCCAGAATGCCCAGGTAACTGGAAGCCCGGAAGTAGATTATATAGTTAAATCGATAGAAAAGTTGTCCTCTGGAATAAAGGAGATCGAGCCAACCCGTATTGGATTTTCATCATTGTTTGAGCGATGGTTTTTTTTGGCATTCTATTACTCACTTCCTTCAGACGAACTAAAAAACATAAATGCCACTGCACTTTATTCAACATTGCATGATTATTATATCGGCATTTACGAACTTGTTCAAAACATTATATTCCATACTGAGGAACAACAGGGGTGGCTATATGTTATGTTTTGCAAAGAAAAAGATTTATCAGATGAAGATAAAGCTAATGTATGTAAAGTTCTTGCTTTACCAGCAGTGAACAGGTTTCTAAAAGTTGGGGTCTATGATTTCTCGGCAAAAGGAATACCTGATACTTTTTGTGAAGATAACCATTTGGATAATATTGAGTTATCTGAACTGATAGATCCTCATGTTATGCCAGAAAGGGTAGATGTTACTGATAAAGTTGACTCCTTAGCATTCACGTACGCTGCTCATCTAGGAATCAAAATGCTGGTATCGTCTGTAATGTATCATGACGGATGGTTCCTTGTAGAAAGTTGTCAACGTGGAGAGAAATATGTTATTTCAGGCTCTTCACCCTCAATAGATACGCAGAAGAAAATATACAATGTCAGAGGCACACAATATGAAATTATTTTGCCAGTAATAGAATTAAAACACAATGACACTTTCCCCATACAATCATCGTCGGTTGCAGATTTTCTTAAAGCGCAATTAGAATCTCCCATTGAGATTGATGCCATTAATATCAATGATTGCATTGATGCAAAAAGTATGTCGAAAATCTCTTCTATGGATGTCCAATGGAAGTTGATAGAAGATATTGCTGACAATATCGTTTCAAAGATTAATATATCCTCATCAAATAATAGGTTTTCTTCAGTCGGTATATATGCTTTAAATATGGAGGGAGTTCTTTTTCCCAACCCCAATCAGATATTTAAGTTGTTGGCTTGTCTACAGCTTAAGCACCAGGCTGTCAAAACGCTTGTATTGGTCAATCTTCCTGATAGTACCATTACTCATCTATGTCGAATAGTCAAGCAGGTGGCATATATTAAGACAGAGAGGCAACAGCCGCTGTGGTCAAGAGATAACGCAGTCGTTCTGTATGGGAACACATTTGGAGCATCTATTTTCTGTGGTGAAAATTTGTCTGAAATGTCCAATGTCAATAAAAGTATGATGCGTATTTATCCAGGACACAAGAACTATTTAGCAGAAATTGTTGATGTAAAGAATGATTCACAGCTAAGTGTTTTGGATCTGTTGGTTATGCCATACGAGTGTCTTATAAGAGTTAATTGCGTTCCATTGTTCCTTCAACTCACGAAAAATGAACTTGACAAAACACTAGGAAGTCCTACTGGAGGCTATTTGATAGATGACTTTCGAACTAAATTGGGAAGTAAATTATATATGGAACGTTTTTTTGAAGCCGACACCATATTTCAGAATGGTTTCTTTGTGGAACGTTTTGCGTATTTTATAGCTTCTGATATGCTTAAAAGACTTCAATCCGATACTAATTTAAAAAATAAACCTATAGTAATTGTTGGATGTTATTCTTATTCGGAGCCATTATCAAGGACTATACAGTATTATATAAATCACGTAAAGAATGCATTTGTTAAACAGGTCGTTACAGCTATCGAAGTAGAGGACGAAAACAATATGGCTTTCCACTGGCAGGATATGCAGACAGGATCTTTGTCTAAGTTTAATGATAGTTATGCCTATGCATTGATTGTTCCAATTTCCTCTACACTATCATCACACGACAAAACCATTTCGTTCTTCAAAAAGAATACCGGCAATTCTACAATAAGTTTTCCATATCAATACAGTGTATTACTGATACGCGATAAAGAACTATCTGGGTCTACTACTGCTATTGAAAAAGATTGGAATATCGTTGATATAACGAGTGGTGTTGCTCGTGCAGCCTATAATGACACCAAACTAGTAAGGTTCCTTATTGAGAAAGGTTCACATTGGCATAACTTGTTAGACAAAGAAACATATCCTGACCGTTTTCAGGATGAAGTATTTCTTAATCGAACCAAAAATGCATCACTTAATACAAAAGACTACTTTGGTTTCCCAATTGCTGCACATCCAAATAAGGAAGATATGGAGCAAGAGTTGAATTATGTCATGGGCGATCGAAAAACATCAGATGTTTTGGAAGATTATTATACGTTGACATGCAAGAGGTTAAACAGTTTCAGCAATTATATTTATATAGGTCACATTGAGCATCATGATAACCATCATCGCTATTATTTCAACACGGAAGGCTATGTTAGTCACGAAAACAAAGAGGAATTTGTAAAATGGTTGGATTATCAGAAACACAAGTTCGGAAAAGTTGTAACTTCAAAGGTGTCCTGTGTGATAATAACTCCAGATGTAAACAAGGAGTCGTGTTTTGTAGATAGAGTTAACGAGGTGGTATTTGAAGACCATGCCTTCGTCATTCATTTGGATGTTTACAGTAGCGTACAGAATATCAGTTATAAATATGCTTTTCTCCAGCATTTACCTCATAACTGCAAATTCTTTTTTGTAGATCATGCTATACTGACTGGCGGGACACTTCATAGAACGCGCCAGATGATGTCATTTGCCAATGACAACAAACTGTTCAAGTTTGATGGTATAATTACGGTCATCAACCGACTTTCGTTCAGTCTGTATGACCAAATTAGTGCCGAAGTTGGACAATACGGAGTTGAATCATATATTTGGTTTTCAATACTTCCAAGTCAGAATACATACTCTGATTGTTCTTTATGCGGATTAGAACGTCACTATAGTTTAATTGGGAAATATTCGGTTAATCGTGATGTCAAATTGTATTGTAACTACAATAGGGAAAAGTTCTGCCTGTCCCATTTAAAACATTATACACCTCAGTCTAATGCTGAGCCTTCTTCTATAGAAACTGCTATAGATTTTCACAGAAAAATGAGAATGATGGCTCGTTATAAGTTGTTTTATCATATATCGTTACTTGCAAAAGAAGTCGGAAATAATTATAGAGGACTATCAGTAAAAGTTTCCCAAATCATTGCGGATAAAGTTAAAAAATATATGCAAAAGGAATTCATAACCGTTGGCAATAATGTCGATGAGAAAATATCTTTTCTAAAGGCAATAACTTTTCCACCTTTGTCACAGTTTGTATATATTCGTGAATTTGCTTTTACAACCAATTTGAAGGAGCTTTCCATTATTCTTAATAAAGCTATTCCCGACTATAATGACTTTTGTCTTTTAAAGGCAATTTTAAAACACTTGGCTTACTTGTCTTCCAATGCATTAGTGCGTGAAAAGGTTATTGTGGGGTCTTGGGAGCTTTGTGGCAAAGTGCTACAGAACATAGATGGAAAACTCAAAAAGAAATATGATGAAGAGAACGCTTGTCTAACAAATAAAAAAACAAAACGGGTCAATAAGCAGAATTTTACAGATTTGTTTGATGCTAAATTGAAGGCAGATTATGAAAAACTAGAATATCAAAAAAAACAGTTGGAAAAATTCGAAGTTAATCTATTATTCTATATTAAGACTGCTATATATAACGATGAATCAAAATCGTTTTTCTTGGGCGAACTGATGCGCACTGGCAAAGAGCCTGATGTTAATCGTCCTCTTGAGATACATGCCTCGACCGGAATAGCTTTTGCAGACTTTGACGATCTCTCAGATTTCCGTGATAGGCTATATTATGACAACAACACTATTTTGAGGAAAACACTTTCGAACTTTGGAAAAGAGATAGAAAAAAAGACGACTGGATTATATCGTTTCTTTAAAAATGAAAATGGTAACCTTCTACCTCTAGAAGAATTTGAAGGAAAGGTCAACATAATTGTGGAGTTACTGCTTGATATAATCAAGGACAATTACTATTATATGTGGTTTCGGATGTATGTATCTGAGGACTCAATTAATAAGGGGCAGTTAATCGATTATAATAAAGACGGAGTACCTTTGATTAGGAAATTGGCTTATCTACTATACGCCAAACTATTGTTCGACCAAATAGAACAAGGGAAGAGACATGATTATATTAATGATGTTAAGACATTGCTAAGATTGTCCTTATTTGTGATGGATGCTACTGAAGCATTCATTGTAATAAATTCAAGCTCTAACTGTCGGAAAAGAATTCTTGCATACTGTGGCAATCATGAGATAAATGAATTCTCTGAGGCATCATATATAGATCTGGTTAATAAAATTTCTAACGATATTTCACATAGTCCCTTTTTTATAACAGAAGATGAGTATTTGTTTTCAGAATTACATAATGCAAATTATAAAAAAGGTTGTTTTTTGCCGCTTTATCTTGAGACGCCAGCCTCTACCCCCCGGATGTGTATAGGAGTTGTGTCTTTTCTGTATGAAAGTGAATCGCAGAAATTCAGAATCAGGAAAAAGGAATGTGCTAGGCTCCTGATGCTACTTGGTGAAGAAATGGATAGATATAACGCTCATTGTAAGTTTGAAAAGTTTTTTGAAATCTGGTTTGATCAAGAAGAGACAAAGCGTAAATATCGCAAAACAAACTTTACCTCAAACCATAGGCTCCAACTCGGGAATTGGGATTTTGAGGCACTTGACACCGAGAGTTATGTGAAAATTTATAATGGTCTTTTCATGATATCAAATGTGGTCGTCAGCCATCTATATTCTGTGATTTCGGCAGAAACAAAGATAAACTTTATTTCGAATATCGTTTCAATACGAAACATCTTCAGTGATAATTTCATTGCACTGCTTAATAAGTTAAATTACGAGAGATGGGATGGAACACTTCAGCTCTTAGATGTTGAAAATGCTAATTTTAGGTTGAAGTGTCATATTGTTATTATGCAGTCGCTGATTATCCAATGTATAGAAAATGCATATGGGAAATATGCAGACAGGTCAAAGCACATCAGCATTTCTTTTGGTTCTAAGTCTTTTACAATCAGTAACACGATTGTAAATGTGGATATTGACAGACTGAAACGGGATGAGATAAAATTCAAAGAAATGTATAATCCAGATGTATTAAGGAAAAATATAAGTTTAGGACGATTATCCAACTACGGTATGACATTGGTCTCGCTTTTTGGTTACTGTGAGTCTGTGGGGATGAAGTGTTTATGGGACTTCAATATCATGTCATCTCCTTATTTTAAGGTGGAAGTATTAATTTAAATTGGTATTATTATGAACAAAAAGAAAGTATTGATTATTGAGGATGAAAAAAAAGACTATAAGAAAATCAAGAATAATATCATCCTACAGGAATTGTCTTCTGTATACGATTGTGACGGATTGCCGACAGGTAGTCTTTCTGATCTGGAGAAAGAAGCCTTAACAAAGTTTAGATCATCTGAAGACGGAGCTCTGGGGCGTAGTATGGATTTCATTGCCCAAACTATTAACAATAATTATCAAGAGATTAGACTGATTATTTGTGATCTAAAAATCAATAATAACAATAATGCTGGTCGTCTAATTATTGAGATGATACGTCTAGGCCATAATTTTAATTTTAATAAGCCATGGTATGGTAAAGAAATACCTATTGTGATTATCTCAAATTTATCCAACAAGGAATTATTAGAGGCATTTGAGAAGTCTGATGGTAAATGCTTTTTCTTATCGAAAGATTCTGCGTTGTCCAACGATGGTTCTGCAACATTAAATTCAATTATGAATAGTATGGCAAGACAATTCGATGAGATATATAATAATTATGATTCCATAAAAAAATACAAAGTTGCCCTCTCATTTACAGGTACTAATGTTGATGGAATTGGCAAAGAACTTAAAATAAGGCCTTTTATCCAAGAAGTTGCGAGAGCATTAAGTGGGAAGTATTCGACTGAAAGGGTTTTCTATGATATGACACATCAGGAAGAATCTAATGCCAAGGATAAAAAAGTTTTTGCAAATACATATAATAATGCGGAATATGTGGTGGTGTTTATTTCCGAAGGATATAAAAACAAGAAAAGCCGATGGTCTTCTGCTGAATGGGAGGTAATTAAAAAGCTTGATTTACGAAAAAAGGTTATTTTCGTTGCGATAGATAGTACATTAAAAGAAGATGAATTTAAAAGTTGTTTAGAGATAGATGAGATAATATACATTAACATGTTAGGACTTTGCTCTGACTATAATAAATTGTATAATGTTGAAGATTCTGAGACTGTTAGCTATATCAAGAATAATATTCAGACAATGTCATTCACTCAGATAGCAGCTTATGCAATAAAGAATTATTGTGAGAAATCAACAATAATTATCAAAGAGGCTGTAGAGTTAATAATTAATACAATCGATGAAAGAGAATCAAAGAAAAAATAGAATCACAAATTGCAAATAAATAGAGGGACAATTATGAAAGAAGAACAAAAGGAAATAGCTTACAGAAAGGAAATCTTGGTAAAAGGTTTTGGAATAGAAGCAGTATCATATATCCTAAATTATGTTGATAATATGTATTTTAAAGGAAATGTGTTTCCAGAACCTAAGGTGATATACAGAGGCGTTACTGCTTATTATCCGAGAAAAGAAAATGGAGCAGATATAAAAGGAGAAAAAGTTATACAATCTGCATTGGCGTATCGACTACAAGAATATTGCCATAAAGGATATAATCGTTCTACGTATATTAGCAAATTGAAACAAATGATAAGCGATGCTCGCATATCATTTCCTAATGAATATAGAGGTCAGACAGACTTGACAGTACTTGCTGATATTCAACATAATGGAGGAGCAACATGCTTGGTGGATTTTAGTAAAAACATATTGAAATCATTATGGTTTGCATGTGAGAGAGAATTTGATAAAGATGGTTATTTATATTGTTATGATATAATGCATGATTCTATTATCAATAATAATTTGACATGGATTAAAGATAATGATGACAGAGATATTGAAATGTTGCTAACAGCTTCATCCAGATTTGCTAATGTATGTTCAGATGTTACAAACAGGTTTTATTATTGGACTCCTCCTGCTGTTAATAACCGAATTGTTAGTCAAGATAGTATATTCATATTTGGATTAGATAGATTTGAAATTGAGAAACATAATATTCTTGTGTTTAAAGTTTCTGCTGCTTCAAAAGAGTCTATCAAAAAGGCTCTTGAAACTTTCTTCAATATACATTCCTTTTCTATTTATAACGACATATCTGGATATGCTATTTCTAAAGCAAGAACGAATCCTATAGCACAAAACGACGGTGTCAATAATTTTAATTATGTTTTTGTTGATATACTCAAATTTATGCAAAATGAGGATTATACTAGTGCATCCTCATTAATCCGTCGTTATCAAGGACAAAGAGAATATGAAGGAATCTCTGAGAGGAAAGAAATGGAACTTCATTATTCTATGGGCATTTGCTATAAAAAAAGCAGACATAATGATAGAGCAGAATACGAAGTTATAAATTCTATTGAAGAATTTAAAAAAGTCATAGAGTTATCCAACAAATGCATCGTTCAGAGCAAGAAAGAATTAAGAGGAGAGAAGAATCCTGACAAAAGAACAGAAATCATAAAAGACATGGAATATCTTTCAAGAAAATGTGTAAGAGCATACAATGAAATCATAGACCTATGTTATGATTCTTTACTATTTACGGAGGGTATACAAGTTTGCGATGAAATAATAAAGAACTACAAGAATCTTATGTTCAAAACTGCAGCACTGAGTCTATCTGTATGTAGGATAACACGAATGGAACTATACATCCTTGGTCGTATGCATAAAAAGGGATATGAAGATTCGAAGTTTTTAGAAAGTGAAAATAGTTCTATAGAAATTGCAAATTCAAGAAACGCTTTTGATAAGTTGCTAATTGAGTATTATATGTTGTTTGATGAACTCTTAAATGACTATAGAGATGACAAAGGAATAATAGAGAGCAAAAAAAAGGTTACAAATTTCAAAAAGAAATTAAATGTCACTGAAACTAAGAAGTATTTACATGATTATTATTACTGGGAGTTTTTTGATATACTGAAAGCTCTAGGACATATAGAAGTTAGAAACGGAGATAATTCGGTTTTATACATCAACGGTTTGAAAGATTTGACATCTGCAATGATTTCTTTTCGCGACATACTAGAAAGTCAGTTAATGTTAAAAAACACTAGATTCTAATATGTTGGTCGTGTAAGCAAAACTATGTCAGGTAGTGTAAGTTGAACTGTGTCAAGGCCATTCCCCTTATTATAATAACCTCAGATGGGAAGCACGATTTCTAATCGTATTTTCCAGATGAGAAGCCTTTGTAAGCGATATGATAAATCTGTATTTGTCGGTCGCTTACTCCTTTATATCCACATGCTGTTATGACGTATCATATATTCCTGCTGATGTTAATCTAGTGATCATTGCTGTTATTTTGCTTTTATCCTCCTTCAGTTCTTTTCCACAAACTCTGCAAAATATTTGGTTGATTCAACTATTTTTTGTATCTTTGCACCTGCAATTAAGGTCAATAAAGAGTTATTGATGTTTATGCAAATCACGGAGAATTTCATACTTCTGTATGTAACTAATTCGTAACCTCTTTATAATATTGACTCAAATCATTACTGAAAGTCAATCAGTTATCAAAAATCAGCGGTTTTTCGGTAATAAACCAATACTTTCTTACGATTTTAAAACTAATATATTTACTTCCCAGTAAATTTTCCAACAAAGAGAATTACTCCTGATGATGCTTCGGTAATCGCATATACGAACGGGCGATTGGCGTGGAACGTAGCCTTAGGATATTCAACAGGCTCTGGAATGGATGTACAACTAAGCATTCCTGTAACTGTTACGGCAGCGGCTTCAGAACCTTCTTCGTTAACCTTAATCTTAGCCTTTTGGCGCATCATCGAAATGTAGAGATAGCTATCTTCACACATGTTTGGTATTTCTGCAAAATCGGAGTCGAATGCCAGCTTAATACCCATACTCCTCATCAATCCTACAAGACCACCATCACCTAAATCATTTGTATCAGAGCTTGTCTCGAAACGTGGAAGTTTCAAATCCACCTCATAAGCACGAGCCCCTGACATCTGTATAGTATTATCTGCCAGATAGTTAATAATGTCGTCAGTAGTTTTTCCTTCCTCTGGCAGCATCACAGTCATATTCCAATATCCATTGCCATAAGGCATCTCGATAGCACTGTATGTACCATTATTAAGATAGCTGATAAGCACCTCCTGATGCATAAGGGGCAATTTGACATTTCCTTTATCTGTGGTAAAGTTTTCTTCCTTGGTGTTCTTCTGATCGAACTTCGAGGCCCAGTCTGCCTTGAAGTAGATGGCATTAAGAAGATACGACACCATTTTTGGATTAATCTCGTCTAAGATTGAAGGAATCATGCCGTTGGTCTTATCGTTACACCAACCGTTGATATGACCAAGTGTACCAGAGGCATTAAAATCGAGAGCCTCAGCTTTTGCATCGTAATAGGTCTCCATATCCTTCTGGAACTGATTCTTCAGGGTATACTCCTTATTCAGGAATATGGCGTTGGCAATGTTCAGCGTCGCCGTATTATCAACCTTTGGCAGACCGTCAATCAACTTCTTGCAGTAGTCGTTAACAGCCTGTATGCCTCCCTGATGGAAGCCCAAAGTCTGTTCCAACTCCTGCTCTGTCTGTCCTGTAGCAGCATCGTTCACCATGCCTAATACATAGGTGATACTGAGTGGCGAATAGATAAAGCTCTTGCCGCTCTTATCCACATCGTTCACCGTCTTCAGGAAGTTCAGCGTAAAGCCATTGTTATCTTTGGCAAATAACTTTTGTTCTTGAGTCAACTGGATAGGTTCTGGCTCTGAGAGCATATTCACCACTTGCTTTGTTTCGCTACTGTCAATATCCTCTGAAGAGGCACACGAAAACATAGCACCACTCAGCACTATGGCCGATAATAAAAATAGGTTCTTCTTCATATTCACAACGTTTTTTGGTTTCATTCTGCTCTTATAATGCAGCAAAAGACCAATTCTTGTATGGAATAATGTTAAAGAAATAAAAATCTTTCTACTGTCATACAAGATTTGAGTACTTTTGAATTATAAATGTAGAACAAGGCAAATAAAATGGTCAGTCAAATCGTTGAGCGCATACGGAAAAAAGACCAGAGGGCGATGAGCGAGCTCTATCAGATGTACGTCGGAGAGCTAACATCGGTCTGCTTGCAGAACAGTTTTGTGAAGATATTCACATCTATTCCAACACTTGAGTATCGAGGCGACGAGCAATTTAAAGGATGGCTTGTGAGGATTGTAGCCAACGAGGCGTTGATGTTCCTAAGAAACAAAAAGAAACTGCTGTTTGTACAGCAAAACGAGCCTGCAGACGAGATGGACGAAAACAGCGCCGACCCAGACACAGAACGGATTACGCCAGACGAACTGCACCAGCTAATCAGCGAATTGCCTGATGGATACAGAACGGTGTTAAACCTCTATGTTTTTGAAAACTACTCTCATCGGCAGATAGCCGAACTACTAGGTATCAAGGAGAGCACATCAGCCTCTCAACTGTATTACGCCAAACAATGGCTTGCACGAAGAATAAAGGAATTAACGAGCGAGAAGGAATGAAAGAGGATTGGACAAAACAAATGAAACACAAGCTTGAGGGTCATCAGATGACTCCACCTGAAGGACTCTGGGAGGGCATCAGCAATCAGATGGGCCTTGAACCTGCTCCTGCACACAAATCTGTTGCAATCCGCCGATGGATCTGGGCTGCAGCTGCTGTGGTCCTAGCGCTTGTTGGTTTCTTTGCATTCTACAACTTCGATGAAGAGCAACCCAGATTAGAGGCTCATCATGAAGCAACAACAGCCTCTCAATCCGTTAGCCAAGAGTCTGATAATCAGCCAATAAGCGCTGATGAACCAGCGATAACTACTGAGCCAAGAACATCTGGTAAGCCCAAACTTCTGGCTATGGGAACTCAGCAAGCTCCAATTGTTGAGACCAACAACCTTGATGTTATCGAGGAGCAGCCTGAAACATCTATCGAGGAGCCGACAGCTCCTTCTGCAGAAGAAAAGTCAGAACCCCAACAAGAACTTAAATCAGAGCCTCAGCAGAAAAAGCAAACTTATCTGCCTGACGTTATCGAACCAACAACAACTGCCTCATACTCAGAGAGTTCAAGCAAGTGGACTATTGGTGTTGCCGGCTCTAACGGACTATTGCTTGCAGCTAATAATTATGCCAATTCAACAAATGTTCAGCCGTTATACAATGATGTCAGTCCTGCGCACTACTATACAAACGGCATGGGTAATATAGCACAAGCCTTTACTTATACCGATGTGGAATCAAAGCATCACATACCATTACGATTAGGTCTCTCGTTGCAGTATCAGCTTAACGATCGCCTTGCATTGCTTAGTGGTATCAACTACACATATCTGGAGTCGGAGTTCATCTATCCGCTTCATAATCATCTCGACTTCAATCAGAAACTGAGTTATCTTGGAATCCCTGTTGGCATCTCATGGAAGGTATGGTCAACAGATCATTTCAATATCTACCTGACGGGTGGAACGATGATTGAGAAGTGCATCAAGGCAGATATATCAGAAGGCGAACTCAACACACATCCTTGGCAATGGTCAATAAATGCTTCGGCAGGTGCTGAATATCATTTCACCCGGCAGTTTGGTGTTTATCTCGAACCATCATTGGGCTATTACTTTAACGATGGCACCAAACTGGAGCATTATTACAAAGATCATCCGCTTGCTCCATCGCTGCAGTTCGGACTCAGATTACATCTGAAATGAAAAAAAATCGTAAAATATTACCACATTACAATGGAATTGCGTAATTTTGCAGCGAAAATTGCGCAATCAAAGAAAATGAGTATCACTAAGATAGTTAGAATGGTGTTTGAGCCTAGACAAAAGGAGCTGGAGAAACACTTAAACCAAGGCAAGGCTCTGCAAGAGGCTGTGCTCAGCCGGCTTGTTGCCAAAGCCAAGGATACGGAATACGGAAGGAATCACGCTTTTGCAACCATCAAAGGCTACGATGATTTCATTAAGAACAGTCCTGTTAATACCTACGAAGAACTTAAAGGTGCTATAGACCGCATGCGTCATGGTGAGACTGATGTGCTCTGGCCAGGCCGCGTGAAATGGTATGCCAAATCATCAGGTACAACCAACGATAAGTCAAAGTTCATTCCTGTCAGTCAGGATGGTCTTAACCATATTCACTATAGCGGCGGATTCGACGCTGTAGCCATGTATCTGCAAAACAACCCTAAGTCGAGAATGTTCGATGGTAAGGGACTGATTCTTGGTGGTAGTCATGCACCAAACTATAATCTTAAGGACTCGCTGGTTGGCGACCTTAGCGCTATTCTTATCGAGAATATCAATCCGCTTGCCAACCTGGTTCGTGTACCCAAGAAACAGACTGCCCTACTCTCTGATTTTGAGATTAAGAGAGACCGCATAGCTCGCGAGGCGATGAACAAAAATGTTACCAATCTCTCTGGAGTACCATCGTGGATGCTTTCTGTGCTTAGCCGTATGATGGAGATTACAGGTAAGACTCACCTTGAAGAGGTTTGGCCCAACATCGAGGTATTCTTCCACGGTGGAGTTGCCTTTACCCCCTATCGCAAGCAATACGAACAGCTCATCACCTCGCCCAACATGCACTATATGGAGACATATAATGCCAGCGAGGGATTCTTCGGACTTCAGAATGATCCTGCTGACAAATCAATGCTCTTGATGCTCGACTACGATGTATTCTACGAGTTTATCCCCATGGACGAGATAGGTAAGGAGAATCCTACTATAGTACCCCTCTGGGGCGTAGAAACGGGCAAGAACTACGCAATGGTGATATCAACCAGTTGCGGATTGTGGCGCTATGAAATTGGCGATACAGTACAGTTCACATCTACCAATCCTTATAAGTTCATTATCTCTGGTCGTACCAAGCACTTTATCAATGCCTTTGGCGAAGAGCTGATTGTGGATAATGCAGAAAAGGGATTGGCTTATGCTTGCGAGAAGACTGGAGCTGAGATCAGCGAATATACTGCAGCCCCAGTATTTATGGACCAGAACGCCAAGTGTCGTCATCAGTGGCTCATCGAGTTCAAGAAACGTCCTCAGGATTTGCAGCTGTTCAGCGACCTACTTGATAAGCATCTGCAGGAGATAAACAGCGACTATGAGGCCAAGCGCTATAAAGACATCACACTGCAACACCTGGAAATTGTTGAAGCACGAGAAAATCTGTTTAACGATTGGCTCAAGCTCAAGGGCAAGCTGGGTGGCCAGCACAAGGTGCCCCGCCTTAGCAACTCTCGCGAACACATCGAACAATTGCTTTCGCTTAATGTAAAAATGCAATAATTATAAAATGCAAAGAGGATGAAGAATAGAAAGAATCTTTTAATTATTACATTTTTTCATTTTATCATTGCAACAATTATTGCAAGTTGCGCCAGAATGGGACAGCCTGATGGCGGATGGTATGATGACGACCCACCAAAGGTTGTCAGCTGCATACCAGAAGACCAGGCTACTAATGTATCAGCAAAGAAGATTACCATACTTTTCGACGAGTATATCAAACTCACTGATGCCACCAACAAGGTTATCGTATCTCCCCCACAACTCGAAGTTCCAGATATTAAGGCTTCGGGAAAGAAAATTGTAGTTGAGCTGCAGGACTCGTTGATGGCGAACACCACTTATACCATCGACTTCAGCGATGCCATCAGCGATAACAACGAGAACAACCCTATGGGTAGCTATACTTACAGCTTCTCTACTGGTGAGCAGATTGATACTTTCGAGGTTTCTGGCTACGTGCTTGATGCCAGCAACCTTGAGCCTATCAAAGGTATCATGGTGGGACTTTACAACGATCTGGCCGACTCTGCCTTCCAGACGAAACCAATGCTCCGAGTATCACGTACTGACGGTAGCGGACATTTTGTAGTGAAAGGTGTGGCTCCTGGCACTTATCGCGCTTACGCTCTGCAGGATGCTGATGGCGATTTCCGCTTCTCGCAGAAGAGCGAGATGATTGGTTTCAGTCATCAGACTTTCGAGCCTGGCTCAAAACCAGATGTTCGCACAGATACCATCTGGCGCGACTCTCTGCACATCGACGGACTGATAAAAGTGCCATATACTCACTTCCTGCCCGATGATATCACGCTGCTGGCTTTCACCCACATTCAGACAGACCGTTTCCTGATAAAGACAGAGCGTGTTGATGCAAATAAGTTCTCGATGTACTTTACTTACGGTCATCCAGACCTGCCAGTAATCAAGGGCTTGAACTTTAACAGCGATAGCGCCTTTGTTATAGAGGCCAACGAAAAGCAGGATACCATCCACTACTGGCTTCGCGATACAGTTCTGGTAAACCAAGACACTCTGCGAATGGAGATCAGTTATCACATGACCGATACTGCAGGCGTGCTGATAAATCAGACTGACACCATCGATGCTTTGGCAAAAATCTCATACGAGAAGCGCCAAAAGGACTTTATAAAGGAACAGGAGAAGTGGAGGAAAGATCTGGAAAAGAAACTTAAGCGCGGTATGGAGGTTGACACCATCTGGCACGAGAAACCATTGGAAATAAAATACGATATACCATCATCAATGGATCCAGACAGAGTGGCAAAGATTGAAATGCCAGCACCATTACAACATTGCGATACTGCTGGCGTACATCTATACTCCATGATAGACTCCGTTTGGTACGAGTCGTCGTGCCGCATGGTGCCTGTACCCAACACGATTCGAAACTACGAAATCCTAGCCGATTGGCGTCCTGGTGTAGAGTATAGTTTGGAGATTGACTCGGCGGCCTTTATCGACATCTACGGTAAGGTTTCTGATCCCTATAAGCAAGGTATAAAGGTTAAGACTGAAGACGATTATGGCACTTTGAAACTCAACATCTCTGGTGTTGAAGATTCAGCTATGGTAGTTCAGTTGCTTAATGGAACTGATAAGCTTGTCAAGCAAGTCAGAGTTAGTAAGCATATAGCCGAATTCAAATACTTAAAGCCAGACAAGTACTATGTTAGAGCCTTTATCGACAATAATGGCAATGGCATTTGGGATACTGGCGACTATGCAGAAGACCGTCAGGCAGAGGCCGTGTACTACTATCCTCGCGAGATTGAGTGCAAGGCGAAGTGGGATGTATCGCAGAGCTGGAATGTGATAAGTACCCCTATTTACAAGCAGAAGCCTGCAAAGATTACCAAGCAGAAGCCTGATGCAGCAAAGAAACTAAAGAACAGAAATGCAGAACGAGCCCGTAAAATGGGTATTGAATACCTAAAAGGCAAGGGTATTAACTTAGATAATAAGAAATAATGAAGAAGATACTTTTAACTCTTTGCATTGCTTTTGGCATGAGCCTTACAGCCAATGCTCAATGTGGTATAGAGAACACCGCCTTTAAGAGTGGTGAGAGCCTGGAATACGACTTGTATTTCAACTGGCAGTTTATATGGGTGAAGGTAGGTTCTGCTCAGATGGACACCAAGATGACCAAGTTTGAGGGCAAGGACGCATGGAAGTCGTACCTTATTACTCGAGGCAACTCTAAACTCGACAAGTATTTCACCATGCGCGATACGCTGTTGTCATATTGCAATCCCGACCTCTCGCCATTGTATTTCCGCAAAGGCGCCAGAGAAGGCAGCCGATACTATGTAGACGAGATTTGGTTTAACTACCCTAATGGCAACTGTCAGCTCAAGAAGCATCGTATTGATTCCGATGGTGAGCAGCATTGGAAGACAAGCACCTATCGCAGTTGTATCTACGACATGATGTCTATCTTCCTCCGTGCCCGCAATTTCGATGGTTCGAAGCTCAAGAAAGGTCAGGTAATATCTACACCTATCAGCGATGCCAGCAGCCTTTCTAACTCATGGTTGGAATTTCGCGGCAAGGAGACCTTCAAGATGAATGGCTCTAAAGAAAAGTTCCGCTGTCTGGTCATGTCGTTCTATGAGCGTGAAAACGGGAAGAGCCGTGAGCTTATCCGTTTCTACATCACCGACGACCAGAACCACATACCTGTACGCCTTGATATGTTCCTGAACTTTGGTAGTGCCAAAGCCTACCTTAAGAGCTACAAGGGCGTTAGAAGCCCCATGACCTCAAAGCTAAAATAAAATATAATTCCAGTTTTATAATGAAACAAAAACTAGTATTTCTTGCCATCGGTTTCTCGATGACCTTACAGGCTCAGAACGCACCTGTATTCGAGACTTCAGCTAAAGATGAGATTGCTGCCAATATTTACTTGGCAGGTAGTAACTATCTGGATTACGATCGTCAACTATCAGATAAGGCGCTGACACCAACTCCGAAGAACTATGAACCATATTATATGAGTCATTACGGGCGTCATGGTTCGCGTTGGCTTATCAGCGATGGAAACTATTCTAAACCTCTCGCAACACTTAAGGCTGCTAAGGAACAAGGTAAGCTTACCCCTTTAGGCGAAAAGACTCTTGAGACCATCGAGGCTATCTATGCCACAGCCGACAAACGCTTGGGCGACCTTACAACAGTAGGTGAGCGACAGCATCATGGCATTGGCAAGCGAATGGTTAAGAATTTCCCAGAAATCTTTAAGACAAAGAACCTTAAGATTGATGCCCGCAGTACTACGGTGAACCGTTGTATACTGTCGATGATAGCCGAGTGCGAAGAACTGGCGGCAGCAAACCCTACAGCCCAAATTCACAACGATGTAAGTGAGTCGTTGCAGTACTATCTGAACCAGCCTTGGGATGGATTAGTAGAGAAGATGGGTAAGAAAGGCGATAAGGAAGTTGCAGACTACACCATTAAGTGGACTCACCCTGAGCGCCTGATGAAAGAGCTGTTCAACGATCAGCAGTACGTATATAACAACGTGGGGGCAGGAGCATTGATGCGCCAACTGTTCCACGTGGCTTGCAACATGCAGAGTCATGATACAGATCTTGAGCTCTTCTCGCTGTTTACAAAAGAGGAGATCTACGACCAGTGGCGCCTTAAGAATGTTGGTTGGTATTTGGACTATGGACCTTCGCCCGTTTCTGGTGAAAAAATGCCTTTCAGTCAGCTCAACCTGCTTAAGAACATCATTGCTACTGCTGATACCGTTACCCAGACTCAAGCTACGCTACGCTTTGGTCACGAGGTATGTGTAATGCCGCTGGCCTGCTTGCTGGAACTTGACAACTGCGGTATGGCAATAAACAACCTTGATGAACTCGACACATATTGGCGCAACTATCGCATATTCCCCATGGGATGCAATATCCAGCTGATATTCTATCGCCCCAAGAAGGGAAAGACTGGAGATATCCTCGTAAAGGCGCTGCTGAATGAGCGTGAGGCTTATCTGCCCATTAAAACCAGCCAATGGCCATATTATAACTGGCAAGACCTCCGACAGTATTATCTCAACAAGATAGCAGCTTTCGAGGCTGAGAAAAAATAAACATTATTAAATAGGTATATATGATACAATCGATGACAGGCTACGGCAAAGCTGTAGTAGCATTTAAGGAGAAGAAGATTCATGTAGAAATCAAGTCGCTCAACTCAAAGCAGCTCGACTTGAACACTCGTATTGCACCACTCTATCGTGAGAAAGAGATGGAAATGCGCCAGATGGTAGCCGAGGCGCTAATTCGTGGAAAAGTAGATATGAGCGTGTGGGTAGAAAAAGAAATGGCCGTTGACCCCACACCAATCAATGCACAACTGGTAGAAAACTACTATCAGCAGATTAAATCAATATCAGAGAAGACAGGTATCCCTGCACCTGAGGATTGGTTCTATACCTTGCTCCGTATGCCTGACGTCATGACTAAAACAGACGTTGAGGAGTTGGACGAAGAAGAGTGGGCTGTAGTGAAAGGCGGTGTAGCTGAGGCGCTTAAGAACCTGGTTGACTTCCGTACTCAAGAGGGTGCTGCTCTTCAGAAGAAATTTGCAGAGAAGATTGACAATATAGGTAAGCTGATGAGCGAGATTGAGCCATACGAGAAGAGTCGTGTGGAGAAGATCAAAGCTCGTATCATCGATGGCTTGCAGCAGATTCCATCAGCAGAATATGATAAGAACCGTTTGGAACAGGAGCTGATATACTATATCGAGAAGCTGGACATCAGCGAGGAGAAGCAGCGACTGGCCAACCACCTTAAATACTTCCGCGACACGATGAACGAGCCTGCTGGTCAGGGTAAGAAGCTTGGCTTCATCGCTCAGGAGATGGGACGCGAGATTAACACTACTGGCTCAAAGAGTAATCAGGCCGAGATGCAGAACATCGTGGTTAAGATGAAAGACGAGCTGGAGCAAATCAAGGAACAAGTTCTTAATGCGCTTTAAAATCATGGCAAAAGGCAAGTTAATTATCATCTCGGCTCCATCGGGCACAGGTAAGAGCACGATTATCTCTTGGCTGATGAAGGAGCACCCAGAGTTGAATCTGGCTTTTTCTATTTCATGCACATCGAGAGCACCACGAGGAACTGAGAAGAATGGTGTGGAGTATTTCTTCCTGACACCAGAGGAGTTCCGCCAGAGAATAGACAACGATGAGTTTCTGGAATACGAAGAGGTATACGAGGGCCGCTTCTATGGCACATTGAAATCGCAGGTAGAGCGCCAGCTGGAAGCTGGACAGAACGTGGTGTTCGACGTTGACGTGAAGGGCGGCGTGAACATCAAGAAGTTCTATGGCGACAAGGCCTTGAGCCTGTTCATCCAGCCACCATCAATCAACGAACTCAGAAAGCGACTTGAAGGTCGTGCTACTGATGCTCCAGAAGTGATAGATCAGCGCATAGCCCGTGCAGAGTTCGAGCTTACCTTTGCTGATAAGTTCGATAAGATTGTCATCAACGACAAGCTGGAATACGCAGAGAATGATGCACTTGAGGCAATAAAAGCTTTTCTATGATCAGAACGGGGATATTTGGCGGATCGTTCAATCCCATACACAAAGGACACATTTCGTTGGCTCGACAGCTTCGCCAGAAGGCTGGGCTTGACGAAGTGTGGCTGATGGTTTCGCCACAGAATCCCCTTAAAGCCTCAACCGATTTGCTGGATGATGAGATAAGAATGCAGATGGCCAGGCTTGCTGTTGAAGGCGAAGAAGGCATCGTAGCCAGCGACTACGAGATGCATCTGCCCAAACCATCGTACACTTGGAACACGCTTCAATCGCTTAAGAAGGATTATCCTGATCGTGAGTTTGTGCTGATGATAGGTGGCGACAACTGGGATCTGTTTGATAAATGGTATCATGCTGATGAAATCCGCAAGAACTTCCAGATTATTGTCTACCCTCGTCGTGGGTACAAAGGTGGCATTGACGGGCTGGACCTTATCGACATTTCGAGCACAGAAATCCGCGAGCGAATAAAAGCCGGCAAGAGTATTAAGCAACTTGTGCCAAAGGCTGTGGCAGAACACATAACCAACCAAAAGTTGTATGTTTAAGCGACTGAAGATAAATCCATTAAATTGGCTTGGGTATCTGTTTGCACCCATCCAGAAGAATAGCGCATTCTTTGTGTTTATGTTTGCGCTGGGATGGATTTGCACTCAACTTGAGATAACCCTACATCTGAAAGGAGCCCATCCTTACGAACTGTCAGCACCAGAACTTTTCATCGATATCTACGCTGTTTGCGTGGTTCTGGCTCTGATACCTCGCAAAGTAAGATACTGGATAAGAGCATTGCTCTATGTGGTGCTATACAGCGTGGCATTGGTAGATATGTTCTGCTACGTAAAGTTCGAGTCGACACTTACTCCAACCATGCTGATGTTGTTTGGCGAGACCAATCAGAAAGAATCGCAGGAGTTCCTTTCAACTTATTTGGGATGGGATGTCATCACATCGAATGTTGGATGGATTCTGTTGCTGATGCTGGTTCATATTCTTTGGACTATTCTAAGAAGCGTTTTTTGTAAAATGCGCAAACGCATGATTCTGCCCAAGGTGAACCCTATGGTTCCTATGGTATGCAAGGCCCTATTTGGTATGGTTGTAGCTTGGGGATTATATAGTTCCTGGAGCGAATGCAAGAACAACAAAGATGCTATCTACCAGCTGATGACGAAACAAACACTTGGCGAAGTGGAGCATCAGCTAACCTTACAACCCAAGGCTGAGCTATATCTGCCCATCTATCGTCTGGTGTTCAGCGCCTATGCCAACAAACTGGCATCGAAACAGCTGGACAAACTGATATTAAGCAAGGATAAAATACAAATAGACAGTTGCTCGTATCGTGTACCAAACATCGTACTTGTGATAGGCGAGAGTTACAACAAGCACCATTCCCAGCTTTATGGCTACAAGATGCCCACAACCCCTCGCCAGGTAGCTATGGCTCAAGAGGGCAGTCTGGTGCCGTTTAGCGATGTTGTAGCCCCTTGGAACCTTACAAGTTATGTGTTCAAGGACATTCTGTCTTTCTATGCTGTAGGCGATAAAGGCGAGTGGTGCGATTATCCGCTATTCCCAGAGGTGTTCCGCAAAGCAGGCTATCACGTAACGTTTATCACCAATCAGTTCCAGTCGAAGGCTGGTGAGGCTGTATACGATTTTAGCGGAGGCTTCTTCCTTAACAACCCAGAGCTTAGTAAGCGACTGTTTGATACAAGAAACAATAAGCTGCATCGCTTTGACGATGGCGTGCTGAAGGAGTACGACAATCTGAAGAAGAACAATAAAGAGCATAATCTCATCATCCTGCATCTGATGGGGTCCCACTTCAGCTATGCCTATCGTTATCCACAGAAAACAGACAAGCATTTCCTGCCAGAGATGTACAACCGCCCAGAGCTTAAGGCAAACCAGCTGAAGATGCTTGCAGACTACGATAATTCTTTGCTGTATAACGATTCTATCGTACATGCCATCACCCAGCGCTTTGTTGATCAGGATGCTGTGGTAATATATATGCCCGACCATGCAGAAGAGATGCTTGATGGCAAGCCTTACGCTTATGGCAGAATGCATGGAGCCACCATCGACTACCGTTTGGCCCGCAACGAGATGGAGATTCCGTTTTGGATATGGGGTTCGCCCAAATATCGCGAACTGCATCCATACGGCTGGGAGGCTATCCAGGCTGCCAAAGACCGTCCGATGATGACAGATATCCTGCCACATCTGCTGCTATACTTTGGTGGCATATCTACACCACTCTATCGCCCAGAATACGATGTGGTGAATCCAAAATACAACCTGAAACGCCCAAGAATATTGAAGGGCGAAACTGATTATAACAAACTGAAGAAATGAAACAGGAATTGTTGTCGAGAGCCGAGTGTACAGCGATGCGAGGAATAGCCATTCTGGCCATCGTGCTTCACAACTACTGCCACTTTATTGGCAAAATTGTGAAGGAGAACGAATACCAGTTCTTTACATCAAACAACGATGGTCTTTGGCGCGTTCTTACCTATCCCGATGAGTTGTTGCCAGTACATCTGTTGTCGTACTTTGGCCATTACGGAGTGCCTGTTTTCCTGTTTCTTAGCGGACTGGGCTTGGTAAAGAAATATGAGCAAGGCGACAAGGTAGCCACTTTGCCCTTTATCCGTTATAACTATCTTAAGCTGTTGAGAATGCTGATAGTTGGCTTCTCGCTGTTTATCATTATTGATATATTGACTCCTGGCCGATTCCACTTCCATTGGTATAACGTAGTGGCACAGCTGCTGATGTACATCAATGTGCTTCCAACGCCTGATAAGATTATCTGGCCAGGAATATACTGGTTCTTCGGACTGATGATACAGCTGTACATAGTGTATCGCTTGTTCCTTTATCGCCAGAAGAGCATCTGGGTTATTGCGCTGATTGCCGTCTGCTGGTTGCTGCAGGCATTCTGCGATCCAGAGGGCGAAACACTCAATCGCCTACGCTATAACTTCATCGGAGGTATGCTTCCCTTCGGACTGGGTATCTTGTTCGCAAGAATTCCCAACGTGGGAACATTTTATTCCCAACGTGGGAACAATTTATTCCCAACGTGGGAATATTTCGTAGCCTTACTGCTCTCTACAGCTTTGATTGTTGCCATGAATTTCTGGTATCAAAGCTGGTTCTTCGTTCCTGTGTTTATTATCATCGGAACAATCTCACTTGTAAAGGTTATGCCAAAGTGGATGCTCAGCGTCATCACATGGATAGGCGCGATGTCTGCAGCTATGTTTGTGGCACATCCCATAGCTCGCAAACTCTTTATTACCGTAGCCTGGAAACAGGATATCTACGACGGACTGATGCTTTACATCATTGCTGTGATAGCCCTTTCGTGGGCTGTTAAGCAGCTGATAGAACGCATTCCCAAACCAAGACTATGAAGATTAAGGATATAGAGCTTGCCAACATAAGTCGCTTTCGTGGCGAGTTGATGGGAGCAGCCATGCTGTTCATCATTCTGTTCCACGTGCCATTGGCTCGCAGCAGCGAGTTCTTTGGATTGAGGCGATGCGGAAACGTTGGTGTAGATATGTTCCTTTTTCTAAGTGGCATAGGACTTTGGTTCTCATGGGTCAAGAATCCACAGATCTGGCAGTTCTATAAGCGTCGCCTTCTTCGCATCTATCCAGCCTGGCTGGTGATGGCTTCGCTCTTCTATATGCCTCGATTCGATTGGGCTCAAGGCGATTATATCGACCTGATAGGCGATATCACCATCAACTGGGACTTCTGGTTGCACGATGAACTTACCTTTTGGTACATTCCAGCCATCATGATGCTCTACCTCTGGGCTCCTCCATATATGCGATTGATACAGAAACATCCTGTTTATCGCTGGATGCCTGTATTGATGATTCTGTGGTGCATCTGGGTGCAATGGATTGTGCCTTTGCATCAGGCTTTGGGGCACATCGAGATATTCTGGAGTCGCATACCTATTTTCTTTATAGGTATCAACTGTGGCGAGTTGGTTAGACGAGAGACCAAGATTGACGGAGCTGGCTTCTGGATGATTCTGTTCCTTTTCCTTGCCACCTTCAGCTCTTGTTTCTATCTGGAGCAAGTTACGCATGGACGATTCCCCTTGTTTGTAGAGCGAATGATATATATCCCATTTACCATTACGCTCATCCTGATGCTGAATCGCGTGTTCCGCAGAACGCCCAAGTGGTTCAATCGCTTCTGTGCATTCTTTGGAGCCCTAAGTCTAGAGGCATATCTGATACACGATCACTTTGTGATGACGTATATCACGCCTTACAAACTTGGCTATTGGCTTACAGCTCTGCTTACCATCGTGATAACAATTCCGCTTGCCTGGCTATTGCAGAAAGCGCTAAAACTGGTAGTTAGAATATGAAGAAGGTGTATGCATTCGATTTTGACGGAACACTTACCACCAAAGATACTTTGCTGGAGTTTATCCGTTATGCCAAAGGTTCTACAGGCTTTTGGTTGGGATTCTTGCGTTACGCCCATCTTTTGGTACTGATGAAACTGGGATTTTATCCTAACTGGAAGGCTAAGCAGAAGGTGTTTTCTCACTTCTTTAAGGGAATGACAATCGAGGATTTCGATGCCATCTGTCAGGATTTTGCTGCCTCATCGCAGCATCTGTTAAGACCCAAAGGCATCGCAACTATTAATAAAGCCATCGGCGAAGGCGCTGAAGTACTGATAATTAGCGCTTCTATCGACAACTGGGTGCAGCCATTTTTTAAGCACGTAAAAGTGTTAGGCACAAAGATAGAAGTAGAGGACGGCAAGTTAACAGGCCGATTTCTGACCAAGAACTGTTACGGAGAAGAAAAAGTAAATCGCCTGAAATCCCTCTATCCCAATCGCCAAGACTACCACTTAACAGCCTTTGGCGACAGCAGAGGCGATAAAGAGCTGTTGGCATTTGCAGATGAATCGCATTTTAAACCATTTAGATAAGTATGAAAACAATGAAGATATTTAAGATTAAACCTATAGAAAAAGTTCAGGCCATCGTAGTGCTGATACTACTGATTGTGCTGAATCTGATACTTATCAGCAAGTATCCTGATTTTGTAAACATCATGCCTGAGAACTACAAGGAGTTTATCCATCAGTTCAAGGTGTCAGGTTTCGACCCTATCACCTACTCTACTGTCACCAACTGGTATCAGGGTTATAACGTATATCGCCACCCATTGCTGGCCTTTATGATGTGGAGTCCTAACGTTCTGAATGCATGGCTCATGAATCTTACAGGACTCAATCTGGTGCAGTATGTTGTAGGCCTTCTATTGGTGTTCTGTGGTTTCTACTCATACATCTTTATGCGTCGCATCCTGGTTGAGATTATTGGCGTGAAAGAGAAAGATGGTATCATTCTTAATGCCATGTTCTTTGGCTTTGCCTATACGATGGTAGGGCTGGTGGTTCCTGATCACTTTGTCATATCGCAGATGTTATTGCTGCTCACATTCTATATCTGTGGGTTAACCATCAATAACGGCAAGCGACTTAGCATTCTGAAAACCATCATATTGTTTGTTCTCACAGCAGGCGTGACACTTAGCAATGGTGTTAAGATATATCTTTCGGCCTTGTTCACAAACAAGTGGCGATTCTTCCGTCCTGGCTATCTTATACTTGGTGTCATCCTTCCAGCAGCACTTATGTGGACATTCTGCAGATGGGAGTATCGCGAGTTTGTATTGCCAAACGAGAAGGCTGTACAGGCCAAGAAAGCAGCTCAGCGTCGTGCCGATCTTGATAAGTATATAAAGATGTATGCAGAGCAGACAGGCGAGACTGATTCTGCACTTATGGCCCAAGGTGGTCGCGACCTTTATAAAAAGCATATCTGGCAGGTTCACGAGAAGAACATGAAGGACCCTTGGAATGCCCACACAGGTAAACCCATCGCCAAAGAAGGTTTTATGAAGTGGACTGATATATCAACAGATCGCGTTGAGACTCTCTGGCACAACCTTTTTGGCGAGACCATACAGTTGCATCAAGACTATCTGTTGGATGATACCCTGAAGAATCGTCCTGTTATAGTTGAATATCGCTACGTATTTAACTATGTTGTTGAGGCTTTGATTATAGCATTGCTCTTGATAGGTATATGGATGGGGCGCAAGCAGCGATTCCTGTGGCTAATTCTTTCATGCTTTGCCTTTGATATGGTTCTGCACTTAGGACTGGGCTTTGGTATCAACGAGATCTATATTATGGGTCCACATTGGCTATACATTATCCCCATAGCTATCGCTTATATCTTCAAAAACGCCAACACCAAGTGGCATCAGCCACTCAGAGTAATAACAGCCCTGCTGGCTGTATTCCTTTTAGGTTGGAATGGCTACTTATTTATTAGCTATTGATTGCTTCAGCTTCAATAGCTTCTTATAGTAATGTATAGGATAATATCCTATTCGTGGGGGCAGCATAATAGCCAAGCGATCCATAAGCGGAATATCGCTGGTTAAACGCTTTCTGAGTGGGCGATAATAGTCGTTAAGCACATTGAATTGTCGCTTGTCGATAAACTTCTCATACACCTTTATCTGATGCCCTACAAAGGCTGACTTATAAAGTTCCCATTGTGGCTGAAGCGTTTTACATAGTTCGCAATCGTAGATACGAATCCACTCAAGATTCTCAATGCGATTATTAGGCACATATACATCATAAAGATAAACAGGGTCTGCAATAAAGAACACCTTTGGATTCTTTATCAGACATTTTATCTGCATCAGCGAATCCTCACGTTCTACTATCTCACGAGGAGCATCAAGACATCCTTCGAGCAGCTCTTTGCGGAACATAATTCCCCATAGCACACAGAACGAATTCTTGATAGAAAGAAGATTGCGGATTAAAGGTTCACAAGGTACGAATCCTCGCCAACCAGAATCATAACAATTGCCAAACTGATCTTTATATGTTCCTATCACCTCGCCTGCACCACTTTCTGTTATAGCATTATAAAGCTTCGATATGGCGTCAGAAAGCAACCTGTCATCAGCATCAACAAACATAATGTACTCGCCTACTGCTTGCTCTACCCCTTTTCTGCGAGCTGCAGTTACACCTCCATTCTCAGTATGTATCACACGGATTCGTGAATCCTGTGCTGCCTCCTCATCGCATATTCTGCCAGAATCGTCAGTACTACCATCATCAACAACGAGAATCTCAAAGTCTTCAAAATCCTGCTGAAGAATACTCTCCAGACAATCGCAGATGTACTCAGCCTTATTATAGACAGGGATGACGATAGAAACCTTCATACTCACAATTATTTCTTTTTTAGGATAAACTGCATACATTCACGCAGAATAACAACATTCAGCAGTCGCATCATGCCAAAATAGAGTGCTGCAGCTATCAAGGCTCTTGCCACAAGCAATAGATAGATGTTGCTGATAGCCATAGTAGCAAAATATGTAGCCACCATCACTAAAGCACCACAAAGCATAAAAGGAACAATATCCTTCAGAACGTTGAGAAATCTTAGTCCAATTATCCGCTTTGCAGAAGGCATCCAAGCCCCAAGCCACAGAATATTAAATATGGTATAGGCCGTCACCATAATGGTAATACCTTGGCGATAAAACAGTAGTATGATACATAACTGCAATACTATCTGACCAATATTCAGCCACATGTTTATATCGCTGCGCCCATGACTGATCACTAAATTCTGATAAAGCGTATAGATAGGCATAAAGGCTCCACTGATACAAAGAATCTGCAACAGAGGCACACACTCTATCCACTCATATCCGATGGTACAGAGAATAAACTCACGAGCCACCAAAGCCAAGCCAAACAGAGCTGGGAAAGAAAGGAAAGCTGTGAAACGAAGCATCTTACGGAAAACCTGCTGTTCGCGCTCTTTCTCCTCTCTTACGCTTACCAATACAGGCTGAGCCACCTGGCCTACCATTCCGCCAACAGTTTGGAACGCCATAGAATCCCACTTATAAGCCTGGAAGAAATTACCAACCACTCGTGCATCTCTAAATAATCGTCCAAAGATGACTGTCAACAGGTTCTGGTTCACAGTATTCACAATCATCGTAATCAGAATCTTCATCGAGAATGAGAATGTCTGACGTATATAGTCGAACGTAAAACGTAATGATGGCTTCCACTTTACATAATAGAAACGTCCCAAGATCAACATTGCAGAATTAACCACCTGTTGCCAAGCTAAACTCCAATAGGCCATATCACTAAGTGCCATCACAATAGCTGTAGAACCAGACATAATCAAAGCCGTAAGATTAACAATGGTTATCTCGCGATTCATCATATTCTTTACCATATAAGCATTGGTAGAGATACCAAACGAGGAGATAAAGAACGAAAGAAACAGAAAACGCGACAGGTCAGTAAGCCTTGGCTGATGGAAGAACCAGGCGATAAGCGGAGCTGACAGGAAAAGCAGCACGTAAAGCAAACCTCCCATCAGGATATTAAACCAAAACACACTATTATACTGCTGTGCTGTGGGCTGCTTTTCGTTGATAAGCGCTGTAGAGAATCCACTCGACTGCAGATTACCTGCGATGGCAGTAAAAATGGCCAACATGCCAACCAGACCAGTATCCTCTGGAGTAAGCTGTCGCAGCACAATGATACCAATAAGCAGATTCAGCACCTGCATGGTACCATTATTAATAGCACCCCACATCAGTCCTTTGGCTGTCTTTTCTTTTAAAATCTCCATATCTGCGTGCAAAAATACTACTTTTTGTTTGATGTTCCAAAAGAATTTCTGTAATTTTGCACGCAGAATGAGACAGATTACAGATATCAATGAATTACGCCAGATTCAAATGGGTATTCTGGACAATGTACATCGATTTTGCGATGCACATGGGTTGACTTACTTCCTTTCGAGTGGAACGCTAATAGGTGCTGTACGACACAAAGGATACATACCCTGGGATGACGATATCGACATCTATATGCCACGTAAGGACTACGAGCAGTTCCTTAAGATATATAGCGACGAAACAGACCGCTATCGTGCCATAAACCCTCAGACAGAATCTCATTACTACTATACATTTGCTAAAGTAGTAGACCAGCAGACTCGTATGGTTGAAAAAGAGACAGAGGGTTACGAGATAGGCGTTTATATGGACATTTTCCCTGTTGACTATGTTACTGATGATTTACAGGAGCGCGAGCAAGTGTTCAAAAAGAAAAAGCTGCTCTACAAGATTCGCAGATGCAAGATTTCAAACAGCAATCCTCTGCAATCCAGATTAGCCTATTGGGTATATAAGTGCTGGCCACTATCAGTAAAACAGCTGGAACGCAAAATAAGAAAGCTTATTATACTCGACACCCCTACATCAACAGTTTGCAATATGACTGAAGCAGGACCAAAACTTAAAGGCTGTTTCCCTGCTGAAGACATAGCCAAAGCTGTCGACATTGAGTTTGAAGGAAAGATGTATAAGACTATGATAGGCTATCGCGACTATCTGGAGCGTACCTATGGCGACTATATGACATTACCCCCTGTAGAACAACGAGTAACCCACAAGTTCGAAGCCTACATTTTATAACGAAACATTATCATCAACAATATGCAAGCAATCATCTTAGCGGCTGGAATGGGTCGCAGACTTGGAGAACTTACCAAAGAGAACACCAAATGCATGGTGCCAGTTAATGGTGTCAGACTGATTGACCGCCTTTTGGGACAACTGTCTGGACTGAAACTGAATAGAGTTATCATTGTGGTTGGCTACCAGGGACAAAAACTGATAGACTATATTGGTAATCGCTACGATGATAAGTTGAAGATAGAGTTTGCAGAAAACCCCATCTACAACAAGACCAATAATATCTATTCGTTATCGATGGTAAAAGATAAATTGCAGGAAGATGATACGTTGCTGATAGAGAGCGACCTTATCTTCAGCGATCGTTTCTTCCCAATGATTATCGAAAACCCCAATCCAAACCTTGCTTTGGTGGCCAAGTACGAGTCGTGGATGGATGGTACCATGGTGCGCTTAGACGAAGAGCAGCATATTGTCAACTTCATATCGAAAGATGCTTTCGACTATAGCGATGTTGACTCCTATTATAAGACCGTTAACATCTATAAGTTCAGCAAGGATTTCCTTCAGTATCAGTATGTACCATTCCTCGATGCTTATACAAAGGCAGTAGGAAATAATGAATACTACGAAAATGTGCTTCGCATCATTTCTATGCTGAATAGCCATCATATGAAAGCGCTGCCTATAGGTAACGAGAAGTGGTATGAGATTGATGATAAACAGGATTTAGACATCGCTGAGGCATTGTTTGCTGATGATCAGGATGTCATCCGCAAGTACTATGGCCGCTATGGTGGATTCTGGCGATTCCCCCAGATGCTCGATTTCTGCTATCTGGTAAATCCATATTTCCCATCAAAGCGGATGAAGGATGAACTGCGCAGTAATTTCGATACCCTGTTGACTGAATATCCATCAGGCATGAAGGTAAACACCCTGATAGCCAGTAAATGCTTTGGTGTAAGTGAGCAGTATATTGTTCCTGGTAATGGAGCAGCAGAGCTTATTAAGGTGCTGATGGAGGGCGATACTAAGGGTAAGACTGGCTTTATTCGCCCAACCTTCGAGGAGTATCCAAATCGCTTTGATAAGTCGCTGCAGGTAACCTTTACGCCTCAAAACGAGGATTATCGCTATACAGCCGATGACTTGATGCAATATTTTGGCGACAAAGATATCACCACGCTGATGCTGATTAATCCTGATAATCCTTCAGGCAACTTCATCCCCAAGGCTGATGTATTGAGATTGGCTAAGTGGTGTGAGGATAGAAACATCCGATTAGTTGTTGATGAGAGTTTTGTTGACTTCAGCGTTGATTATAAAACCAACTCTCTGCTCTCTGACGAGATTCTTGAGGCATATCCCCACATGGCAGTTATGAAGAGTATCTCAAAGAGTTTTGGTGTACCAGGCCTTCGTTTAGGTATTCTAGCATCAGCCAATAAGGAATTAATAGCTCACATCAAGAAAGAGGTATCTATCTGGAACCTCAACTCGTTCGCAGAGTTCTTTATGCAGATATACAACAAGCACGAAAAGGATTATCTTAAAGCTTGCGATAAGTTTGTGGCAGAGAGAGCCGACTTTGAGCGCCAGCTGCATACTATCCCCTATCTCCGCGTGATGCCAACCCAGGCCAACTATTTCCTTTGTGAAGTGCTGCCACCATACACAGCCACAGAGATTGTGGTTTACACGCTCCGTAATCACAATATCCTGACTCGCGATTGCAGCCAGAAACCTGGTCTCGATCCCAATAAGCAGTATATGCGTATTGCTGTTCGCAACCACAAGGATAATACAAAACTGGTTGAGGCTCTAAGGCAATTTAAGAAGTCATGAAGAAGGTTTGTATCTGCGGAGGTGGTAATTTAGGTCATGTGGTAACAGGATTCCTTGCTGCCAATGGAGATTGCGAGGTATCGTTGCTTACTCGTCACCCTGAGCGTTGGCAACATCAACTTGAAATCACTACTCCTGATGGTGAAGTGATGAAAGGACAGATAAAAACTATCTCTTCTAATCCTAACGATGATATTTGCCATGCAGACATCGTACTACTCTGCCTGCCAGGATTCTCTATCAGCGATGTTCTTAAGCAGATAGCTCCTGTACTGAAAACAGGCACAGCTGTAGGCAGTATTGTTAGTAGTACAGGCTTCTTCTTCGAGGCTTTTAAGATTCTGCCTACGCATACACCTTTATTTGGATTCCAGCGCGTTCCTTTTATCTCAAGACTTAAGGAATATGGCCGTTCTGCCGACTTGTTAGGCTATAAACCCAACCTCAACATCGCCATAGAACAGACAAACGAGAAAGAGGCTCTGCGAGCTGTTATCGAACAGCTGTTTAAAGTGCCTATTAAACTCTTGTCAAGTTATTACGAGGTGAGTCTTACCAATAGCAATCCACTTCTTCACCCATCACGCCTATACAGTCTTTGGAAAGATTGGCACGAGGGTGTGGTTTATCCTACAGAAAGTCTGTTCTATGAAGAATGGACTATCGAAGCATCTTCCTATCTGATAAAGATGGATGAAGAATTACAGCAGCTGCTTGATGTGCTACCTGTAACCAAAGGCTGCATACCAACCATTCTCGATTACTACGAGAGTACCGATGCTGTTTCGCTTACCAATAAGCTGCAATCCATCCAAGCCTTCAAGGGGCTAAAATCACCAATGAAGAAAGTAGAAGGCGGCTATATACCCGACTTTGGTAGTCGATACTTTACTGAGGATTTCCCTTATGGATTACAGATTGTTCAGAGTCAGGCTCGCCAACATGGCATTAGCACGCCCATGATAGACGAAATCCTTGCTTGGGGCAATAACCAAATAAAAAAGCTCTCCTGATTGGGAGAGCTTTTTCTTCTTGTTTATCTTATTTATCCTACCTGACTGCCAGGTTTTACATCCTTTGTTGTTGTTACTACGCTCAGGCTTTCGTCAGCATCTACTGCTGAGAGAATCATTCCCTGACTCTCGATACCCATCATAGTACGAGGTGCAAAATTAGCTACGAAGAGGATACGCTTGCCAATAAGCTCCTCTGGATTCTCGTAGAAGGCTGCGATACCAGAGCAGATGGTGCGATCTGTGCCAGAACCATCGTCGATGGTGAACTGCAACAGCTTCTTGCTCTTCTTCACCTTCTGACAATCTTTTACGAGACCTACACGGATATCAAGCTTCTCAAACTCCTCAAAGCTTACGGTATCCTTGATAGGGGCGGCCTTATAGGCAGCAGCCTCGTTGGCCTTTTTGGTAGCTTCGAGCTTGTCGAGCTGCTTCTGAATCACCTCATCCTCGATCTTCTCGAACAGCAGAGCAGGCTCACCCAGCTGATGACCAGCCTCCAGGAGATCGGTGCTACCCAGTTGCTCCCACTCGAAGGTGCTGAGATTCAGCATCTCGCGGAGCTTCTTGCTGCTAAATGGCAGGAATGGCTCGAAGGCGATAGCCAGGTTAGCTGTCAACTGCAAACAGATGTTCAAGATGGTCTCACAACGCTTAGGATCAGTCTTCCAAACCTTCCAAGGCTCGCACTCTGTGATGTAGCGGTTACCGATACGAGCCAGGTTCATAGCCTCGAACTGAGCATCACGGAACTTGAACTGCTCCAGATTCTCTTCTATCTTAATTTTTACATTTTTAAATTCTTCAATTGCTTGACGGTCAACGTCAAGCCACTCGCCACAGGCAGGAACCACACCGTTCCAGTACTTCTTGGTGAGCTGGAGGGCACGATTCACGAAGTTACCATAAACGGCTACCAATTCGTTGTTATTGCGATCCTGGAAATCCTTCCAAGTAAAGTTATTATCCTTAGTCTCAGGTGCATTAGCTGTCAATACATAGCGCAGCACATCCTGCTTGCCAGGCATATCTACCAGATACTCATGGAGCCATACAGCCCAGTTACGCGAGGTAGAAATTTTATCGTTCTCAAGGTTCAGGAACTCGTTGGCTGGAACGTTATCAGGCATGATATACTTGCCGTGAGCCTTCATCATCACAGGGAAGATGATACAGTGGAGTACCTTACCCTCTGCATCCTTTACAGGTACAGGGATACCCCAATCCAAGTCGCGAGTCATAGCACGAGGCTGCAGGTCCATATCCAGCCAACTCTTGCACTGTCCGTATACGTTAGGACGCCACTCCTTGTGCTCCTCCAGAATCCACTGCTTCAACCAGTCCTGATACTCGTTCAGAGGCAGATACCAGTTCTTGGTTTTCTTCAGTACAGGAGTAGAACCAGAGATAGTAGACTTAGGATTTATCAATTCTGTAGGCGAGAGGTCGCGTCCACACTTCTCGCACTGGTCGCCATAGGCACCCTGAGCATGACAGTGGGGGCACTCGCCAGTAACATAGCGGTCAGCCAGGAACTGCTTAGCCTCTTCGTCATAGAGCTGTTCAGTAGTTTCCTCTGTCAGCTTACCCTCATCATAGAGCTTCTTAAACCACTCTGCAGCGAACTTATGGTGAGTCTCTGAGGTGGTACGGCTATAGATATCGAACGAGATACCAAACTCCTCGAACGAGTCCTTAATCATCTTGTGATAGCGATCTACTACATCTTGACCTCCGATAAACAATACATCACGCTTCTTCAGGCGCAGATAGCGCACATAGATATCGGCAGGCACATACACACCAGCCAGGTGTCCGATATGTACGCCACCATTAGCATAAGGCAGCGCCGACGTCACCGTCGTACGCTTGTAAGTCTTGTTTTCCATTTCTTAAATACGTATTTATTCTTATTTTGGCGACAAAGGTACAAAAAATCCCACAGATTGCAAAATATCTGTGGGATTTCTTGTGTTAGAACTAATCAATAGTTACAAAATTTGTCAGTTCGCCTTGCTTGGAATTAGGATAACTGTCGTATTCAATTAACTTGGCGTCCTTGCCATCAATGGAAAGAATAGCACATCTGGCAAAGTGCATGTCGTATAACAAAGCATCACCTTGTATTCTGGTAGATTCGTTAGTAACTACCCATTGAGCAACAATCTCATGTACATCCTTGTCATGGAATATGTAAGGACAAGTCATCTGAAACGTTGTCTTGCTATAAACATCTTCCATTCCTCCCAAGAGAGAGAAGGTTAGCAACTGTTCTCCAGTTTCTGTCTTTTCTATTTTGACAGGTATATTGGAAACCTTTGGATATTGATCGTCCGATACGACATTATATACCTTGCATGAATCTTCATCCATCTGGACTATATGCTCAACACTGAATGTCAACGAATAGCTAATGCTCTCGCAAGTTACATCCGGCACCTTATCACCAAATCTGAACCAATCACACGAAGCTACCATTAATCCTACAACGAGTAGTAATACAACAGAAGTTGATTTCAAAATAGTTTTATTCATATCACTTATTTACGTTTAATTCTTATATAGAAATTCTTTCGGGAATTATTATAGTGTCCTTGATTTGTATTTTTATCATTTTTATTATCGTATTCACCTTTTTGTGA
>ONAK01000042.1 GCA_900315765.1 uncultured Prevotella sp.
CAAGTGGTTTGCTCACGGCAAGACCATCGAGACTCTGAACACCCGCAAGATGGCAAATCACATCAGCGAGCACGGAAGTATCTACACCCCCGACGTGGTGTTCGGTGTGCTGGAGAAGTTCCGCAGCTGTCTGCTTGAGATGCTCCTGAATTCAAAGCGTGTGAAGATTGACGGACTGGGAATCTTCTACACCACTCTCGAGAACGAGAAAGGTGGAGCAGACAAGAAGGACGACTTCAGCCCAACCAAGAACCTGAAGGCTCTGCACATCCGATTCTTGCCCGATCAGGAGGCCGAGACAAACATCAGCTCGCGCGAGTTCATCAAGAAAGCCGAGTTCGTAAATGCAGAGGCATTGGCAGGCCAGCTGTTGGAAAGCGACTCACCAAGCGGCAGTGGCTCGAATGGTGGTGGTGGAAACACCCAGCCATCGGGAGATGACCCAGGCGAGGGCGATTAAACACCTCCCCTCATGTCATCTCGACTAAGCGTAGCGCATGGAGAGATCTCATGAATGCGCCCAAAGGCGCAAGCGGCTAAAGCCGCAGAGATCCCTCGACTACGCTCGGGATGACAAGGGAGGGGGATGGGTGACGGGAGTGATGCGTAAGAGAACGGAGGAAGGGTGTGCAAATGAAGCAAGAGGGGAAGATTTTTTCTATTTTTCTTTGTCAATCTAAAATTAATATCTATCTTTGCGGCGATTAATCAATTAAAACTAAAAAAGTACAACTATGAATGAAGAAGTTTTAAATCAGAGTGAGAACACTCAGTACGAATCAACACTGAAGGTGACTGAGACTATGAAGGTGGATCTGCTTAGTGCTGCTAAATGGGCAAGATTCTTGTGTATTGTGGGATGCATTGGCATTGGAATTATGCTAATAGTTGCACTTTGCATGATGGTTTTCGGAGCTGTGGCTTCAAAAATGCTCGATACCGTGATGCCATTAGGACCAGCAATGGGCATGCTGTATATAGTGATGGCAGCTCTGTATATATATCCGATATTAAAGGGATTCCAGTTTGCTAACGGTGCAAAGGCTGCTTGCCTGACAAACGACCAGTATCAGCTTGCACGTGGTTTTGCAGGACTGAACAGCCTACTGAGATTTATGGGTATACTGACGATTGTAGTGCTGTCGATATACGTTATCATACTGGTGTTTGCCATGCTATTTGCTGCGATAGGAATAGCAGCCATGAACTAACATTTTCTATTTTCTACTCGCTGCTGCCGCCGCTGTTTCCACTGCCACCACCGCTCTTGACATCGTCGTTGCTGATAGAGCGCTCGGCCTTACGCACGCTGGCTTTCAGCTCACCTATGCGATAGCTCACGGTTACAGCGAATCGCTGTGCCACGCTCTTCGACCAGTTGGCCGCCTCGAAGTATGTGTCCGTGGTTTGGTAGTCAAACGTCTTGTACTTCTTCAGGAAGTTCGAGGCCGAGAGCGTCAGGTTCAGTCGCTTTTTCATCCACGACTTCTGTATCGACAGCGTGTAGTTGCTGTAGCTGCTTCCGCGTCCCTGAAGCATTATGCTTGGCGTATAGGCGTAGAAGTTTAGCGATATGTTCCAATCCTTAGGCAGCGTCTGCTGAGCTCCACCATAGGCAAAAGCCGCCCATCCGCTGTTCGATAGTGTTCCACCGTCGTTCATGTCCGTATATCTCAGTCGGCTGTTCACATACACACGAGTGTTCTTGCTCGCGTTCCAGTTCACATACGCGTTCAGGTTGAAGCTCTGACTGCGACCTATGTTCTCGTAGCTTGTGTATAGCACATCCATGCCAGTGGGGTTCTTAAGTCCCGGTATGTCGGTGTCGCGCATCATCTTCACCACGTTCTCAATGCTGTTGTTTGTAAACGTGTACTGCGTGGTAAGGTTGATGTTGAACTTAGGTGTGAACTTGCTGAATGTAAAGCTTATGTTGTGGCTCTTCTCGCTGTCCAGGTTAGGGTTACCCTGGTTAATGTTAGTTGGCGTAGAGTCGTCCAGATACGGGTTCAGATACCATATGCTTGGGCGATATATTCGCAGGTTGTATCCCAGTCGCAGGTTCGTTGTCTGTCCCAGCTTTAATCCCAGGCTTGCCGATGGCACCAGGTCGTTAAAGTGCTGACTAAAGTCCGTTCCGGGGCCCAGCTTATACTCCACATCCTGCAGCGTGTGCTCGTAGCGCAGTCCCAGTCGTCCTGATAGCTTCTTTATCTTCAGTCCGTAGCCCAGATAAGCCGCCAGAATGTCGTTGCGATGCTTGTAGTGCGACGAGTGCTCATAGTCCATCACGTCCATCTCGTATCTGTCGTCCTCCGATGTGTTGTTTCTCAGAATGTACTTCAGTCCCGTCTCTATGGTGTGGTGCTTGGCAAACGGCGTGGTGTAGTCCACCTGGAAGGTGTGCTCCACAGTGTTCTCGCTGCCGTCATCGCGCTGCCTCTTCAGTCGTTCTATAAACTTCTCCCATCCGTCGGCAGCCCTCAGGTCGGCATAGTCTGTATATGAGTCGCTTGCATCAGGCTCGCTGCCTATCCTGTACGACAGCGTAAACAGCTTTTCCTCCGTCTTAAACGTGCGCTGATAGTCTATTCCGCCATCCACATACGCATATTTACTTTTCGAGTGTCGCAGCGTGTTGTAGCTGTACAGCTGGTTTCCTGTAAGCGGCGATGTGGCCAGCGCCCAGCTCTCACCGTTGCTTGTGCTGCTGCCCCCATACAGGTCGAAAGCCGCCGTTATCAGTCTCAGCGAGTCAATCTCGTAGCTTGCCTCTATCGAACCGTATTTCGAGTCGCCGTGATATTTCGATGTACCCTCGCTCTCTATGTTCGATGACGATTCCGTTATGTTCCCTATTGTCTTTCGTGTGCTCCCCGAGTAGCTTGTAGGGCGGTCGTAGTAGCTGTAGTCCATGTTTGCGCTCACTGTCAGCTTTCCGCTCTTCACAGTGGCATACACACCTCCGCCCAGTCCTTGGTTGCCCGCGTTGGCGTTGAATGTCGCAGTATATCCCTCTATGCTCTTGCTGTGCGTTATAATGTTCAGTATACCTCCCACGCCCTCAGCGTCGTATTTCGGCCCTGGGTTTGTTATCACCTCTATTCGTTTAATGCTGCTTGCCGGCATGCTTTTCAGCACCTCGCTCGGGTTGTTGCTCATCATCTGGTTAGGTTTGCTGTTCACGTATATCTTAAACGAGCTCGATCCGTTCACCTGTATCTTGTCCTCGCCGTCCACTGTCACCATTGGCACTTTTCGTAGCATCTCCAGTGTCGAGTTCGATTTCGAGTCCGGATCATCCTCTATGTTATACGTAATCTTGTCGATGTCGGACTTTACCAATGCTTTCTGCTTAACAATCTCTACACCTTGAAGTTCTAACGATTTGAAAATACTGTCGGCTCGCAGTGAGTCGGCTTTTGTCTGAGCCATTGTGCTGCTAACGGAACACAATGCCATGAGAGTTACTAATGATAGTTTGTTCATACTATAAGTCTTGTGGATAATAAGTTTTTTGAAGTAATCTTCAATTATATATACGTATGAGAGACTGAAATAATTCCCAAATCCCCGTTAAAGAAACATAACAGATACAAAAATGTCTTTCGTACGCACAAAAAAAAGAGCCTGCCAATGGGCAAGCTCTTGTTGATATAGGGTATCGCAATTAATTGGCTGCTACACGCTCAACGGTAAAGTCGGCGGCTGAGAACCATTGTGAGTTAAATGGTCGGCCAGTGAACTTAGAGTCGGAAGTCACACCATATACGAGGGTATCGTTATCGTCGATGGTGATGGTAACTACCACCTTACTCCAACCATAACCATTACCCATATTGGCTTCTTTCTCGGCAGAACCATCAAGGGCATTCTCCCAGATTTCACCCTCGGTATTACCATAGTGGGGAACCTCAACGAGTTTCACACCATACTTCTTACTGGTGGTGGTGGCAAAGATATAAACGCCAGAACCTTCGGCACGGGCTGCACACACAACGCGATAGGTGCCAGGACCTACAGGCTGCTGCTTCTCGGCCTGATAAACCTGAGAATTATCGGGGCTCCAGGCATCGAGATATCCTGCCAATGGGTCGCCAGAATAGTGCTCGCCCTTGCGCACAAAGTTGTCGCCGCAGTTCTCGTGCTTGGTAAGATTCCAACCATTCTTGCTCAAATAAGCCTTACTGAAATCGTCCATCTGAACACCCATATAGGTGCTACGGTCTTCCTCGGCCTTAGTGAGGGCCTTGCGGTTTTCTTTTAAAATAGTATTGGTTGTGGGCAGCAATATCAGCAGTGAAACACAGAACACAGCCCACGAAGCGATACGCTCGATTTTAACAAACTGCTTGCTTACCAGCAGATAAACAGCTGACAGCAGAGTGAAGAACAGCGATATAATATAGGTGGTGAACAAACCTGGCGAATTCTTCTCAATATCAGCAAGCCCCAAGCGCTCGAGGGTAAATGGCAACTCCATTCCCTCTGGAGCCAAACGGGCACCAATAATCTCGGCTGCCAAAAGAATCATTGGCACAGCCATAAATGCACCAATTGTAATAAATACACTCTTAAAAATTTTCGAACATAAGTCGATAGTTGTACTTTTTTCCATATCAAATTATATTATTAGTTTTCTTTAATTCATTATTTGCTATGATAAGCCACAAGACCCTGAAGCGGACTCTGCATGATGGTGCCAACCTGGTAGCCCTGCATCTGGAGTATAAGCGTAAGCTGCTCCTGATAATACCAAGCTATGCTGCCTACAAACGACACAGGAAGGTCGCGACGGCCATAGCGGGCAAGGTGGTAGCTGCAGAAATCGTTGAAGGTGGTATACACCAGTTGGCGGATACCCTCATCGTCGAGGTGACGATAGATGAACTCTGACAGCGAAGCCAGGAAACGATTAGCCTGAGGCTGGCGATAAACCTTATTGATAATTTCGGACAGCTGCATGCCGGTTTCACGCTCGAAAACAGTCTTGATATTCTGCGAAAGAACACCTGTATAGAGGTCGTGCAACAGATGCTTGCCAAGAACGGCACCACTACCCTCATCGCCAAGGATATAGCCCAAAGCAGGGGTGTTGAGAATGATTTTCTCGCCATCGTAGACGCCAGAGTTGGCACCTGTTCCAAGGATGCAGGCGATGCCGCTTTTATCGCCGCAAAGGGCACGACAAGCAGCAAGCAAATCGCTATGCGCCTCGACGGTATGGGCAGCAGGGAACACCTGCTTGATCAGCCCCACCATGCGCCCCTCTACCTCTGGACGAACGCCACTGCCATAAAAATAGACAGCCTCAATCTCGGCGCCGCCCAACTGGGGAAGCAAGTCGTGATTGAACACGGAGAGTATCTCGTTGTCGGACACATGAAAAGGATTGAGCCCCACTGTGTGGACCTCTGTCTGCGGGGCATTGCTACCGGGCTGGAAGCACACCCAATCTGTTTTTGTGCTACCACTATCAGCTATCAGAATCGCCATTATTATACGTATATTATCCGGATTTTGGTGCAAAAGTAACAAAAAAACAACAAAATTCCAAAACTTATAGCAAGAAAATGCAGAAAATAAGAAAAAAAACACTAATTTTGCACGATGTATAAAGAAATATCAGACTAAATTAAGAATATGAAGAGATTACTATTGTTATGCATCTTTTCGCTGGCGCTGATAATGGAAGCCGGTGCGGTGCTGAAAGAGAAAGACCTGGAACAGACACTGGGAATTCTGCGCACAGAACTGAAACAATATGACAATGAACTGATTAGGCGATCGGCAGTAAGAGCCGACCGAACCAAACGACTGATACAGCAGCTGATGGGCACCATGAAGCGAGCCGACCAGAATGCGCTGATGCTATACTCGCAGCAGCAGGACAACGTGTTCGACCTGACGTATGCTTGCCACGAGGCCACCCAGCAGTATCGCACCTTCCACAGACAGCAGTTGCCGTTTACCAGTTTCCTGGAGAAAACAGAAGGTGAGATAGTGAGATACGACAGCCTGATAAACCATCTGCAGGGCATACCAACACGCATCATGACGAAATATGGGGCGCAGAACCGCGACTCGTGCCTGGTGCTGGCTCAGAGCATTCGCGAAAAGCTTTATACCAACGCCGCCACACTGCGTCGTAATATCTATCTATATACCAAAGCCGAGAACCGACTGAGCGAGCTGAACGACTATGCCCAGAAGCGCTACGGCGAGATTCAGCAGAACATCTTTATAAATGGTGGCGACAGCTACCCCACCCTGCTGAAAAACCTGAGCCGACGCTGGCAGCAGATGGGCGACAACCTGAAAAAGAAATACAGCTTTAATGCCAACGCCAACTCGCAGTGGAGCGCTGAGTGGATATTCGGTATGTTCCTGGGCATACTGTTCTACGTGATTGTTGCCATCATACTGAATGCGCTGTTCTTTAAGTTTGTACTGCCCAAGAGGTTTAAGACCGAGGAATTCCGCAAGAAGCGTGTGTGCATTATCATGGCCACCACTACCGTTACCTTTGCCATCATACAGGGGCTGGTGATCAGCAACTCGAGTCAGAATTTCCTCATCATGGCATCGAGCCTGCTAGTAGAGTATTCATGGCTGCTGGCAGTCATCCTGATATCACTGTTACTACGCGTAAAAGGCGACCAGATAAAGAGCGCATTCCGCATCTATGCCCCACTGATAGCTATAGGATTTGTGGTTATCGGATGCCGCATCATACTGATACCAAATGAACTTGTAAATCTGATACTGCCACCAATACTGTTGGCATGCGCCATCTGGCAGTGGATAGTGATACGACGCCACAACCAGAACATACCGCGAAGCGACATCTTCTACACTTACATATCGCTGATAGTGTTTGTGGCATCGGTGATATGCTCGATGATTGGCTACACGCTGTTTGCCGTACAGCTCATCATCTGGTGGATCATGCAGCTGACGTGTATACTCACCATCAACTGTCTGAGTCGCTATCTGGAGATTTACGCAAAGCGTAAGCGACTGACCCAGAAGCCGATATCGCAGACATGGGCCTACTATCTGGTAGAGAAGACGGTGATACCCATTCTGGGTGTTCTCTCGGTGATGCTAAGTATATACTGGGCCGCCAAGGTGTTCAACCTCACCGATATGTGTATCAAGATATTCTTCCACCCGTTTATCAACATGGTGAACGCTCAGGGAGAAGCTACGCTGACAGTATCAATCATCAAGCTTACGATGGTTATCAACTCGTGGTTCATCTTCCGCTATATATCGAAGACGGTGCTGGCTTTCCTGAAGATGCACTACGAGATAAGCGACCCATCGACAGCTGCCAGCAAGGAGGTGATGGGACGAAACGTGATACAGGTACTGGTATGGGGCGCTTGGCTGATGTTCTCGCTATCGCTGTTCAACATCAGTCTGGCTTGGCTGCTCGCCATCTCAGGAGGTCTGTCAACAGGTATCGGTTTTGCCTCTAAGGATATCATCGAGAACATCTACTATGGTGCATCGCTGATGGCAGGCCGCATAAAGGTGGGCGACTGGATTGACGTTGACGGAACCATGGGTAAGGTGGTATCCATCAGCTACACATCAACCGTGGTAGAATCGATGCAGGGCGAGGTGATTACATTCCAGAACGCCCAACTGTTTACCAAGAACTATAAGAATCTGACAAGGAACCACGGCTACGTGATGACATCAGTTCCCTTCGGTGTGGCCTACGGCTCGAACCTGAAGGAAGTTACAACCATGGTGGAAGAGGTTGTGAACAACCTGCATCATCAGGCTCTCGATGCCGAGAAGCGCGCCAAGGTAGTGGTGACGGAGATGGCCGATTCGAGTGTGAACTTCAAACTGGTGGTTTGGGCCGAAGCGCCAAAGCGTGCCATCGTGATCAGCGATATGCTGAAATGCATATACGACACGCTGAATGAGCACAACATCAGCATCCCATTCCCCCAAACAGATGTTCATCTCATCAACGGATAATCGCCCATGCCATCGCGACTAAGCGCTTCCTCCACCCCTGTCATCTCGACTAAACGCTTCCTCCACCCCTTGTCATCTCGACTAAGCGAAGCGCATGGAGAGATCTCATAAATCTCCAAAGGAGATATTTTGGCTTTGCCAAGCGGCTAAAGCCGCAAAGATGTCTCGACTACGCTCGACATGACAAGGGGGGGCTCGACATGACAAAGGGGGGGGCTCGACATGACAAGGGAGACTCGACATGACAAAGGAGGGGGTGGTGGCTCGGAATGACAAAAAGGGAGGAAAAAATCCGTAAAATCCTTATAATCCGAAGGAAATAATAAATTATTTAAAAAATAATTTGGCTGATTTATAAAAATTGAGTATTTTTGCAGCGACAATATGAGCAACAAGACAACCATCATAGCAGGACCATGCGTCATTGAAAGTGCCGAACTACTCGACACCGTGGCGCAGAAGTTGCTGGAAATAAACAAGCAACTGGGTACCGACATCATTTTCAAAGCATCGTTCGACAAGGCTAACCGCACGTCGATAACCTCATTCCGTGGCCCTGGTATAGACCGCGGACTACAGATGCTGAGCGACATCAAACAGAAGTACGGACTACGCATACTTACCGACATTCACGAGAGTTGGCAAGCCAAACCCGTGGGCGAGGTGTGCGACGTGATACAGATACCCGCTTTTCTGTGTCGCCAAACCGACCTGATAGTAGCGGCAGCAAAGACCGGTGCCGTGGTAAACATCAAGAAGGCACAGTTCCTGAGCGGAAAAGACATGGTATATCCCGTGGGCAAGGCAAAAGATGCTGGCGCCAAAGAGGTTTGGCTTACAGAGCGTGGCAACATGATGGGCTACAACAATCTGGTGGTTGACTTCCGCAACATACCTGACATGCTGGAGATTGTGCCTACAGTGATTATGGATTGCACCCACAGTGTTCAGCGCCCAGGGGGCAGCGACGGAAAGACGGGGGGCGATCGACGCTTTGTGCCACAGATGGCGCTTGCCGCCAAGGCCTTCGGAGCCACTGGCTACTTCTTCGAGGTGCACCCCACTCCTGACCAAGGCTTAAGCGACGCCGCCAACATGCTAGAACTCGACAAACTCGAGCCGCTTGTTAAAAAATTAATAGATTATGAACGTTAGAGAAATTGCTATACAAGCTATAAAGGACGAGGCGGAGGCTGTGCTGGGGCTGCTACCTAAGCTGGACGAAAGCTTCGACAAAGCCGTGGACCTGATACTTAACTGCAAAGGAAAAGTGATTGTGACAGGTGTGGGCAAAAGTGGCCACATCGGCGCGAAAATTGCAGCCACACTCTCAAGTACAGGAACACCTTCGTTCTTTACGAACCCTCTGGACGTGTTCCACGGAGATCTGGGTGTAATGACTCAAGACGACGTGGTGCTGGCCATTTCAAACTCAGGACAGACCGACGAGCTGCTACGATTCATACCTATGGTGCTACACATGCAGATACCCATCATCGGCATGAGCGGAAACCCCAAATCGCTGTTGGCCAAATACTCAACATGCCACCTGAACATAGCCGTTGAGAAAGAGGCTTGTCCGCTGAATCTGGCACCTACAAGTTCAACAACTGCCACACTGGTTATGGGCGACGCGCTGGCTATAGCGCTGATGGAGCGTAGAAACTTCCAGCCACGCGACTTTGCACAATTCCATCCAGGAGGTGAGTTGGGAAAACGACTGCTGACAACAGCTCAAGACGTGATGCGCACAGAGGATATGCCAGTACTGCCACCAGAGATGCATCTGGGCGAGGCTATCATACTGGTGAGCAAAGCCAAGCTGGGACTTGGTATCGCCATGGTGAACAACGAGATTGTTGGACTGATTACCGATGGCGACATACGTCGCGCCATGGAGAAATGGCAAGCCGAATTCTTCGACCGCACAGTGAGCGACATTATGACACGAACACCAAAAATGGTGAAACCTGAAACGAAGATTACTGAGATTCAACAAATCATGAACAAATATAAGGTACACTCGGTACTGGTGACTGACGGAGAAAAACACCTGCTGGGCGTAGTCGACCATTATTCTTGTATGATATGACGATGATGAAAACTATAAAGAAACTATTGATATTCTTGATGCTGGCATTGCCTGTGGTGGTGGCAGCCGATTATCTGTTTAAGACGCTGGAAGCCAGAGACGGTCTGACATCCAGCCAGGTAAACTGCATACTGAAAGACTCGCGAGGATACATGTGGTTTGGTACACCTGCCGGGTTGTACCGATTCGATGGATACACATTCCGCAACTTCCAGAGCGACTCGCAAAACGGTAGCTCGCTTAGCGACAGCTATATCAACTCCATACAAGAGACGCTCGACGGAAACCTGCTGATTGAAACAGCATCGGGTTACTGCATCTATCACCCACAGACGGAGAGCTTTGAGCGCGACATGAAGCAGGCCTTCGCACGCTTTGGTATCGAGACCATTCCATCGGTGGTTTACGTAGATAAGCACAAGAACCTGTGGGGAGCCATTCCTAACAAAGGTGTGGTTTGCTACAACCAGCAGCAACAGCTGCTCTACGAGTTTGGCTATACCGACGACACACGTGGTGTGCCACAAGGTGTGGTTTGCTCTATCAGCGAGTGTAAGGAGGGTGCACTGATTGTTTACGACGACGGAAAGATAGCCTGCTGCGACGTTATGCACCAGCAGAACACCCTTTGGGTGGTAGAAGGAATACCCGCACTGAGAAACCATAAAACAAAATCGCTTCGCGCCTTTGCCGACCAGAACGACAATATCTGGCTTTACGGACAAGGCACGCTGGTGATGTATGACAAACAGAAAGGCGACTGGGACTACACAGTAAGTCAGAGACTGGGTGTAACAGGATTGGGCGTTGACCGCAACATCAACGGTATGGCAGGTAATGCTGATAACATCTGGATTGGTTCCGACCAACTTGGATTGCTGCGTATGGACCCAAAGACCTACGAAACAGAATCGGTTCAGCCACGAAACATCAACGAGAAACAGCTGATTACCGACAATGTGAGCATCCAGAGCGTTTATATGGACGATACGGGACTGCTGTGGGTTGGTACCGAGAAATCGGGCGTGGCCTATACGGGTAAGTATATCTACCGATTCGGCTCTAACCTTCTTGGCGATGTTACCGCCATGGCCCAGCATGCCGACGGTTCGATATGGTATGGTACCAGCGACAAAGGTGTGATAGGATTCAACGGACAGTTGGCTAGTCTCAAGGTGTCGTGTATGAGCAACACACCCGATGGTAGCATCTGGATTGGTTCAAAGCGCAATGGTCTTACACGTATCAAGGACGGTGTGTCAACCATCTACTCGGTAGCAAAAGACAGCGTGCGTACCATCATCGACGACCACATCAACGACCTTACAACTGATAAGATAGGTAACCTGTGGATAGCTACCAATGGTGGACTACAGGTTTACAACCCAAGAATGAACTCGTTCTCTTCATATACACGCGAGAACGGAAAACTGAGCACCAACAGCATCACCTGCTTGTTCTACAAACAGGATGCCACAGAAAACAATCTGCTGATTGGTACCAGCGAAGGACTTATCATCCTGAACCTATCAACAACAGAGAAAAAGGTATATACAGGTAACAGCACCAATCTGAAGAGCTTTACCAACAACTACATCACACAGATTTTCCAGGATTCACGAGGACTGATATGGGTAGGAACGCGCGAGGGTCTGAACATACTGAATCTGGAGACCGACGAGCTCGACTACCTGACAGAGAAGCAGGGCTTGTGTAACAACAACATCTGCGGTATAGCCGAAGATAAGAACCACTGCATCTGGATAACCACAAGCCGAGGTGTGAGCCGTATTGTTATTCAGCGTAACCACGAGGAAGGCGTGAACAACTACGGACTCTATAACTACACCACAGCCGACGGATTGCAGAGTAACGAGTTCAACACGGGTTCGATACTTACCAAGCAGGATGGCGAGGTATTGCTGGGCGGACTCTACGGTGTGAACTGGGTACTGCACAGAGAAGGAGCTGAGAAGGAAGAGCTGCCACGAGTAATGCTCACCCAGCTGTTTATTGGCGAGGAAGAGGTGCTGGCTGGTCACGAATATCACGGCAAGGTGATACTGAATCAGGCCCTGAACGAAACAAGTCGCATAGACCTGAGTCATAGTCAGAACACATTCACCATCAAGTTTGCAGCAGGAAACTACAACCAGAGCGAACGTCTGCAGTTTATGTACTGGATGGAGGGCCGTGATGAGGATTGGCGCAATGGTGACGCCTTGACGCACGGCGTGACATTCAACAATCTGAAAGCAGGCAGCTATACCCTGCACGTAAAAGCCATCAACGCCGAGGGTGCCGTAAGTACCCAGGAACGCGTATTGGAGATAACCGTGGAGCGCCACTTCCTGTTGTCGTGGTGGATGATTACTGCCTACATCATCGTGCTGGCCGTTATCATCTATTTCTGGCGAATAGGTCTGAAACAGATTAAGGCCATCAAGCATCGAAAAGAGGCTGTGATAAAAGAGCTGAAGCTACAGCGCGAAGAGATTAAGGCAGCAAGTGACGATCTGCGCCAGCCAATGGCCCGCATGACTTCGATCATAGGAAATCTCTCGGAGAAGGAGAAATCGCTTGAAGAGAAAGAGCAGCTGAATGCACTTCACTCGCAGATGCTGCAAATCATCACCCGTGTGGCTGATATGCAGATGAATCTGGAACACCCAGAGGAGCGAGCCAAGAACAACGTTCAGGACCGACTGCAGATGAACAACAAGGGAGAGATAGAGCTGCCAGAGATAGCCAGCGAGGTGCTTACTACCGAGACAACTCGCTCGCGTGCAGCTATCGACTCGCCTACTGCCAAGTTCACTGTTATCATGATCGACGATAACGAAGAGTTCCTGGAGTTTGCTGCTGCACGACTGAAGTATGTATACAACTTCCACGTATATAACGACATCGAGAAGGCTGCTGAGGATCTGGAACAGATCAAGTGCGACCTCGTAGTCTGCAAACAGGAGATGTTCGGCATGACGGGTAGTGACCTGTGTAACCAGTTGAAGACCAACTACATCACACAGAACATGAAGTTCATACTGATGACCGACACCGTACTCACACCTCAGGATATGCGCTCAAAGAACATCACCCTGAGTGCTGATGACTATCTGGCTAAGCCATTCAATATGCAGGAGGCTACCATGAGATTCAACAAGGTGCTGGGTCTTGGAGCCGTACAGGTGGACAGCGACCTTATTGAGGGTGCAGAGACTCGCCGACTGGAAGGACGAAGCAGCAGTATGACCACAGCTACAGAGACGATGGATACTGGTGAGATAGTAGCAACAGCACTTGCTGAGGTTGGTGCCGACGACCCAATGAAGAAGGTTGACACCGCTGTGGTTAAGAACCCACGCAGTCAGACGATGACTAACAATCTGCCAGAGGGTATCAAGGCGCACGATGCTGACGAAGATGAAGGCGGAGGCAACGACTACTCGATGGTTGACGCTATGGACCGCCAACTGCTTAAGAACATTGAGCAATACGTGCTACAGAACATGAGCCGTGGACAGATTAGTCTGGAGGAAATGGCAAACGCCATGGGTATGGGCCGTGTTCCATTCTTCCATCGCGTGCGCAGTCTTACTAACAAGACACCAGCAGAGCTGGTAAGAGACATGCGACTGAAACACGCATGCATCCTGTTGAAACGTACTAATATTAACATGAGTGAGTTGGCATCGAACATAGGATTTATGACGGCCGAGAACTTCATCAACATCTTCAAGGAGAAGTTCGGCATGACGCCACTTGAATACAGATTACAACATCGTAAATGATTATAAGAAAGCATTTTCAGTCAGGAATAGCCACCATGCTATTCCTGCTGATTTCTCTGATAGCACATGCCCAGCCCAGCGACTCGCTGATAGTGAGTCAGATGCGCAACGTGGGCATACACTTCTACAAACATAATGACGTGCGACTCATCAAGTCGGGCAAGGAGAAGTTCGACCTGATGTTTGAGGACATACGCAACGCCAAGAGCAGTGTGCATCTGGAATACTTCAACTTCCGCAATGACTCGATAGCTTCGTTGCTGTTCGATATTCTGCGCGAAAAGCGTAAGGAGGGGGTTGAGGTGAGAGCCTTGTTCGACGGATTCGGAAACGACTCGAACAACCAGCCCCTGAAAAAGCACCACATCAAGAGTCTGCGTGAAGACAGCATCGACATTCACGAGTTCGACCCCGTCAGGTTTCCGTGGGTGAACCACATCTGGCCTCGCGACCACCGAAAGATTGTGGTTATCGACGGACACATAGCCTATACAGGCGGCATGAATGTGGCCGACTACTACATCGTAGGCACGAAGCAGGTAGGCGAATGGCGCGATATGCATTGCAGAATAGAGGGCCCTGTGGTGAACGAACTTCAGGACATCTTTGCCCGTATCTGGCAGAAGGTTACCAAAGAGCAACTGCTGAATACCAAATATTATAAAGGCGAGCCCAAAGGCAACATGATGGTGGGAATAGCGAATCGCGAGCCACGCACCACCAACAAGATTATGCGCCAATTCTATGTATCGGCACTCGACGATGCCCAGGATTCCATCAAGATTATCAACCCCTACTTCACCCTGACGCCATCGGTAAAGAAGGCGATACATCGTGCCATAGAGCGCGGCGTAAAAGTTGACATTCTGGTATCAGCAAAAAGCGACATCCCACTAACGCCCGATGCCGTATACTATAATGTACACAAGCTGATGAAGAGAGGCGCCAACATCTGGCTGTATCAGCCGGGATTCCACCACTCAAAGATTATGATGGTAGATGGCAGATTCTGCACCGTTGGCAGTACCAACCTCGATGCACGCAGCTTGCGATTTGACTACGAGGTTAACGCCCTGATAGTTGACAAGAAGATTACCAAGGAATTAGAGGATATGTTTATCAGCGACACCCAGAAGAGCGTGCTGCTTACCAAAGAGGAATGGAACAAGTTCCGTACGGGGTGGCAGAAGTTCCGCGGATGGTTCGCACATTTACTTTCACCTTTCTTATAATAAGAGCCCATGAAGAGAAACACCGTGATATCAATAAGTAAGGGGATCGCCATCATACTGATGGTGATAGCTCATGCCGAAGCACCAGCGTGGTTGTGCAAATTCATATTCGAATTCCACATGCCACTGTTTTTTATCACGGCGGGCTATTTCTTCTCGCTGAAATACCTGAACGACGAGGCTACATTTGTGAAGAAACGCATCAAGGGACTATATGTGCCATTTGTAAAGTGGAGCCTCATCTTCCTTGCCCTACACAACCTGATGTTCGAGATCGGCATACTGAACGAGACCTATGGCAACGAGATGGGGGGCGTTACTCACCCATACAGTTGGCACAGCATACAGCAGAACATATGGACCATTGTGACTGCGATGGGGGGCTACGATCAGTTCCTCTGTGGTGCTTTCTGGTTCTTCCGAGGGTTGTTTGTGGCCAGCATCCTATACCTTATTATATATAAGGTGTTAGACTTCACCATTTCTCGTATATCACCCAACGCCCAACAACCATCACCCATCATTCCCTACCTCATCTGTATCATCCTGCTGATACTCTGCGGGTGGAAGACCTACGAGAAGCTGAAGATTATCACACTTGTACAAGGAGGCTATCGCGACATGATGGGATGCTTCTTCTTTGGCGTCGGTTTTATCTTCCGCCAATACGCCGAGCACTATCAAGCTGTTATCAAGCGGCACTATGCCATCATCTGGACAAGCATCGTGTTTGGTTTCGTGGTTTACGTTTTCTCGTACTACCTGACTGCCAACATGAATTGGCGTTCGAGCTTTGTGCAATTCTTATCGCTACCCGTTCCAGCTATACTGGGATTCCTGATGACGTATAACATCAGCATGATGCTCGACAAGAAAGATAATAGGCTGAAGCGATTCCTGGTGTATACGGGCGACCACACACTGAACATCTTTATATTCCACATCGTGGCCTATAAGGTGGTAAGCTTAATCAAGATATGGTACTATGGCCTCGACATTCAGCAGATAGGCTGCCACATGGTGATACACGACTACTCACAGGAAGATGCATTCTGGATACTCTACACCGTTGCTGGCGTAGGCATACCTTTGGGTTGCACCTGGCTTACAGAAAGACTGAAGGCTAAATACCAATCAAGTCGAACATCATCTTGATTTCTTCCTCGATAATGCAGTTCTTCTTCAGCAGATATTCCTCATCCCTAATAAGATTGTAAACATCCTTACCATAAGAACGGAAGCAACTTGCGGCTTCGTCTATCCTATTATTAAACCAGAGATAGAATCCATAGTTAAGGAAGTCGCCTGAAGCGGGAACCTCCACAGCCATCAACTGGTCGTAAAGACGCCCGGCTTGCTCATATTTGCCATCGCAAGTAAGCGCCCACGCCAATACACGAGCCACATTCAGGTTGTCGGGATCCTCGTAGTTAAGACGGAACAATATCTGTTCGGCCTCATCGTAACGATGCAGATTGGTAAGACAAACCGACTTGTTGAGCTGATACAGTTTCTTATCAGGATTCATCGCCAGCAACTGATCATAAAGGCCAAGCGCCTCTTCGTATTTTTCCCTTCCGAACAACTTTCTTGCCAATCCCCACATAGCAGGCTCGCTGTCAGGTTTAAATTCCAGCGCATGCCTATAATCTCGCTCATCACCACCTCTCAGATAGGCGCTAAGCATATAGAAGTCGTAGTTGTAGTACTCCTCGTCTTCATAACACTCCAGCACCCTGCGGGCATCATCGTGACGATTGCGCTTGATGAGGAAGCAGATGACATCGTAGAACTGATCCTGCAACTTGGTGAAGAAGAATAAGCGATATTGAAAGAATAAGCACTCCGACATCTCGTACGAGAAGAAATTGCGGAAATCGCCACGCTGCGGGAACAGACGGAAGAAACGGAACAGATCCTGCAGATAGATTCTGCGGATGTAGGCAGGAGAGTTCATCTCCTCCATATCTACCTTCTGCACCATCATAGCTTCGCCACGATTCAGCATCTCGAGCATGTCTCCAGGAATCTGACTCAGTACTTTATCGAAAGCCAGCAGGAACGAGTATTTATCGCTGTTACAGAATGGTCCGTGGTCCAAGATGCCTTTCAGGAATTTTGCGTCTGAAAACATCTCACGGGATAGAGCCACACCTGGATGATCTTTATAATAAGGTGTAAACCAGTTTACGATTTCGTTGAAGAACGGGAAACGCTTCATCTGCGAGAAACCTCCGAAATACACATCAGAACCTTGTTTCTGCATATCCACCATTCTGCGGAAGCTGTTCTCCATATTCTCCAATATCTTTTCCTCGGCATCCGGGTGCAGAATATCGTTAAGTATAGCCTCCTCATCCTGTTCCAAAATACCATCGCGACCAATATTACCCTGATTTTTAATCAAGTCGGGCATAATCTCCTTCTGTATGGTGTCACGGTCTTCTTCGGCACTCATGCAGTAGTAAATCTGCTTCTGCAATTCAGCCAGTTCCCTACAGCAATCCGGATTCTCAAGTGCTTTTTTTACAAGCTCCGACATCTCTTGGAATAGCAACACGTGCAAAACGTCGTCGATACTAAACACCCAACCCACAAGTGCACGTTGGCGCACGTATTCGTCACTACTCTGCTGATAAACATTCAGTAGCGTACGGAACTTTACCATATCAAAGCAGTTCATCGCTGCCAAAGTTATGGCGCTGACGATAATCTGCTGGTCGATAGAGTCGACGGTGGGCGATAAGAGCAACTGCTCCATAGCTTCGCCTTCGCCTTCAGTCCAGATGTCGGATGTCAGGATATGGGCAAAGATATCGCCCATCAGCTGATAATGCTGTTGGAACAACTCCTTGCGTCGCAGTTGTGATGTGAGAGGTGGCTCAAGTTCGAGCATCGCAATATCTGAGACAAACGATTCCAACTGCTCGCGCAACACCTGTACCGACCAGTCTCTCGGACTTAGGTGAGCTCTCATAAAGAGTGATGAAAGGAATGGTGAATGCAGCACTCGCGAATTGGCATACACATTGGCATAAAGCACATACATACGTCGCAACAACTTGTCGTATTGCAGCGAGAGCTGTGGGTCTTTATATCCCTTGCGCCAATAGTCCTTCATCACCTGATAATCGGTCTTGATGGCAAAAAGGCGGTCGGAGTTTATCTGATGTGGATTGACGGCCAGATAATTCTCCATATGCATAATGGCATCATTCAGATTTCTATCCGTCAGGTTGTCGTATATATTCTTAAGTAATTCGTTATCTTTCATTGATTTATTTCTTTTTTAACAGCCAGTTTTTGGCACGGTCAATATCTTTCTGTCTGGGTAGCTGATAGGTGAACTTAAGCGAATCAGGTAGCGCATTGATGGCTTGATCGTTAAGTCCGTAGTACTTTTTAAGAATCTGCTTATAGTGAGTCACCCCAAAGTGGTTGATAGAGTCGCAAGCTTGCTTGTAACCCTTCATAAATACCTCCATCTGGTGCTTTCTATTCTTATCGTCCATGTTCTTTGTACGGAATACCAGCGCGCCCATCTGTATGTCTTCCTTTCGTGTGTCGAGCAACACGTGGTGCTTTTTCAGCACGGCTTGCGATGCCTGAGGTTCGGTAAGCAGCATGGCGTCCATCTCGTTGTTCTCAAGCATCTTCAAGCGGATGTTCACATCGTTAATCTGAATACGGAACACGCGCTCTGGAGCCAGCTTGGCACTATCCACCGCCAAATCGCCGAGCATGTCGGTTACAGAATAGCGAGTCATAGCCAGCATCTTGTCGTCGAGATGCTTAAAGTTGGTGATACGCAGTTGGCGCTGACTAACCATCAGCCAATAGGCATTGGTGGCAGCAGCATATCGCAGCGGTGTACCCTCTTTTATCATCTTCTCGGCTCTCACCAAGTCGGTGATAGCACCTTCGGCACGACCACGAATCAGGGCTGTATCAATATCCATCTGAGCATTGAAACGCTTCAGACGGATATCAACGGCAGTATCAAACAATTGTCGCTCTTTGGCCACGAAAACAGGCAGACAATCAAGTGTTGGCATAACGGCAATTTTAAGTGCTGCCGAATCCTCACGCCACATCTTAAGTCGCTGCTGACGTGTGAGCCGCCTGGTTTCTTCGTACGATTGTCCGCACCCAACGAGTACGAGCAAAGCTATGATTCCAATAAATAATCTCTTCATAATCGCCTGCAAAGGTAGTTATTTTTTCAAAAAAAGCTTCTTTTTTTTGCTTTTTTTTATTACCTTTGCAGCTATTATGGCAAAAGATAAAACAGCATACGTTTGTTCCAACTGCGGCCAAGAGTCGCCTAAGTGGGTTGGAAAATGTCCCTCTTGCGGACAATGGAATACTTTCAAGGAGATAAAAATTGCCGCCGACACCAAACAGAAGCAGGCTTCAGCAGCGGCATCAGCAGGTCACGCCTTGCGCCACAACAAGGTGCTGCATCTTCACGAAATCAGCTCGCACGACGATCCTCGCATCGATATGCACGATGCTGAGTTCAACCGTGTGCTTGGAGGTGGTTTGGTGCCTGGTAGCATCGTACTTCTTGGTGGCGAACCTGGAATCGGAAAGTCTACCCTATCCCTCCAAACGATGCTCAATCTGCCTGAAAAGCGCATTCTCTACGTCTCAGGTGAGGAAAGCGCCCACCAACTGAAGATGCGTGCAGAACGTATCGGTGGAGGTAACGATAACTTTATGCTTCTCACAGAAAATTCGCTTGAAGCCATCTTCGACCATATTAAAGAGGTGCAACCCGAACTGATTGTTATCGACTCTATCCAGACTATCTCTACTGAGGATGTAGAGAGCTCGGCTGGTTCCATCGCCCAAGTTCGCGAATGCGCATCAGCCTTGTTGCGATTCGCCAAGACAAGTGGTGTACCTGTGATTCTGATTGGACATATCACCAAGGAAGGCACCCTTGCAGGTCCAAAGATTCTGGAGCACATTGTGGATACGGTTATCCAGTTTGAGGGCGACCAGCATTATATGTACCGCATACTGCGCTCAATCAAGAACCGCTTTGGCTCTACGGCCGAACTGGGCATCTACGAGATGCTACAAAACGGATTGCGACAAGTGAGCAACCCATCGGAGCTACTGCTGACGCAAGACCGCGACGGACTATCTGGCATTGCCATCACTTCGGCCATCGAGGGTATACGCCCCTTCCTCGTTGAAACTCAGGCACTTGTATCAACAGCAGCCTACGGAACGCCACAACGCTCAGCTACTGGTTTCGACCAGCGCCGACTGAACATGCTACTTGCCGTTCTCGAAAAGCGCGTGGGCTTTAAGTTGGCACAGAAGGATGTGTTTGTTAACATCGCCGGAGGTCTCAGAGTAACCGATTTGGCCATGGACCTCAGCGTGATAGCAGCCGTACTCTCGTCGAATGTCGACACACCTATCGAGGCTGGTTGGTGTATGGCAGGCGAGGTGGGCCTTTCGGGCGAAGTACGCCCCATCAATCGCATAGAACAGCGCATAGCCGAGGCCGAGAAACTGGGATTTACAGATATGATTATCCCCAAATACAACATGCAGGGCTTCGACAAGAAGAAATACAAGATTAATCTGCATCCCGTGCGCAAGGTAGAAGAAGCACTACGTGCAATCTTTGGATAACAAATTCTAAACACAGGGATACAGAGACACAGAGAATTATATTAAAAAAGTGAAAAATAAAAAAATCTCTGTATCTCTGTATCTTTGTGTTAAAATATTATTTGTAACTTTGCAGGCGTTAAAATAGATATTTTTCACATTTCTAATAATATTAAAATTATGACTATCAACGAATTCAACTTTGCCGGTAAGAAGGCAATCGTACGTGTAGACTTCAACGTACCCCTCGATGAGAATGGTAAGATCACTGACGACACCCGTATCCG